>JBGOYQ010000027.1:0-9132 GCA_041479735.1 Anaerolineae bacterium
CTCAGCCAACACGTCGCGCAGCTCGAAGATCTCGTCCCTCAGGCTGGCGGCCTTCTCGAACTCGAGCGCCTCGGCCGCCAGGCGCATCTCCTTCTCGAGATCCTTGATCATGCGGGACAGCTCGTCCTTCGGAAGTTCCGCCGGCGTCATTGCTCGGTAGGATGCCTCGGGTTCGGCCACAGCGCGGGCCGCAACCTGGTCGGTCAGGTCGCGGACTGCCTTGACGATGCTGAGCGGCTCGATCCCGTGTGCCTGGTTGTAGGCGACCTGCTTGGCCCGGCGGCGGTTGGTTTCGTCGATCGCCCGCTGCATCGAGTCCGTCACGTGGTCGGCATACATGAGGACCTTGCCGTCGACATGGCGGGCGGCGCGACCGATGGTCTGTATCAACGCCACGTCCGACCGCAAGAAGCCTTCCTTGTCGGCATCCAGGATCGCCACCAGCGACACCTCCGGTAGGTCCAGGCCTTCGCGCAGCAGGTTGATGCCCACGACGACGTCGAACACCCCCAGCCGAAGGTCGCGCAGGATGGCGACCCGCTCGATGGTGTCGATCTCGGAATGCAGGTAGTGCACCTTGACGCCGAGCTCGAGCATGTAGTCGGCCAGATCCTCCGCCATCCTCTTGGTGAGTGTGGTGATGAGCGTACGTTGGCCGACCTCGACCCGACGGCGGATCTCGCCGATCAGGTCGTCGATCTGGCCTTCGACCGGCCGGATCTCGACCTCGGGGTCGACCAGACCCGTCGGCCGAATGATCTGCTCGACCACCTGCGAGGCCGCCTGAAGCTCATACGGCCCGGGCGTGGCGGAGGTGTAGATCACCTGGCCCGTCCGTTGCTCGAATTCCGCGAACGACAGCGGCCGATTGTCCAGTGCTGAGGGCAGTCGGAATCCATACTCGACCAGCGTTTCCTTGCGCGACCGATCGCCGGCGTACATGCCCCGGACTTGCGGGATGGTCATGTGGCTTTCGTCGATGATCAGAAGGTAGTCCGGCGGGAAGTAGTCCATCAACGTCCATGGCGGTGAGCCGGCCGGCCGCTGGTCGAGGTGACGAGAGTAGTTCTCGACCCCGGCACAGTAGCCGACCTCCCGGAGCATTTCGAGATCATAGCGGCTCCTCTGCTCCAGGCGTTGTGCCTCCAGCAACCGGTCGTGTGCCTTGAGCACCTCGAGTCGCTCTCCCAACTCCTCCTCGATCGCCAACAACGCCGCCTGCATCTTCTCGGCCTGCGTGATGTAATGCTTGGCCGGATAGATGGAGGCCGTCTGCAACTCCGACAGGATCTCCCCGGTGACGCGTTCGAACTGGACGATGCGCTCCACCTCGTCCCCGAAGAAGCTGATGCGCAGGCCGTACTGGTCGTACGCCGGGATCACCTCCAACGTGTCGCCGCGCACGCGGAAGGCGCCGGGTTTGAGGTCGATGTCGTTGCGCTCGTATTGCGACTCAACCAGCTGCCTCAGCACGGCCTCGCGGCGGTAGGCGCAGCCGACATCGAGCTTGACCACCACCCGGCCGTAGGCCTCCGGGCTGCCAATGCCGTAGATCGAGGAGACGGAGGCCACTACGAGCACATCCCGGCGGGAGACGACGGACGTAGTCGCCGAGAGCCGCATCCGCTCGATCTCCTCGTTGATCTCGGTCTCCTTCTCGATGTACAGGTCGTGCTTGGGTACGTAGGCTTCGGGCTGGTAGTAGTCGTAGTAAGACACGAAGTACTCGACTGCGTTCTCGGGGAAGAAGTCCTTGAACTCGGCGTACAGCTGGGCGCCCAGCGTCTTATTGTGGGCCAGGACCAGTGTCGGGCGTTGGACGCGGGCGACCACATTGGCGATCGTAAAGGTCTTGCCTGTGCCCGTCGCCCCTAGGAGCACCTGGTGCTTGTCGCCGCGCGCCAGGCCCTGGATGATCTCCTCGATGGCCTCCGGCTGGTCGCCGGTGGGCTGGTAGGGGGAGTGCAACTTGAAATCGCTCATGGCTGTTTCTAACCTGGTCGAACAAATGGGCTATGATTTTACTACGGTTCGAGGGAGGGTTGAGGTCGTCTGGCTGCGAAGACCTGCGGCAAACCTAGGGGTAGTTGATTTCGCCAGGTCTAGCTTGGAAGGTCCCGGCCGGGCGCCAATCCGAAAGGTTGATCCCTGTTGTGGCCGCGCCTGGGTTGACAGTCACCGTCTTGGCGCTGGTCCCCGAGGCGTACGCCGCTTCCTGCCCGTTGGGTGCGTAGGCCACAACCTGGTAACGTCCCGGCGGGATATCTGCGATCTCGTACGATGCCCAGCCGTCGCCGGTCCCCAGCCACCACCAGTAACTCGTGTCCAAATTGAAGGCCACGATCACCAACTTCGGAACCGAGCCCGGGTAGCTCAAAGAACCCTCGATCGCGCCGGGAGTGGAATCCGTGGGAGCGGCCGCCGGCGTCGCGTCCGTCGGTGTGCCCGAGGCCGTCGGCGTGACGACGGGGGTGACGCCGAGAGGCAATGGGACGTCGCCGGGCTGGCCATACCAGTCGCACAGATCGATGTTGGCGGTCGTCAAGCCGGCGGTCACGCCAAACTCTAGCAGACCGTGATCGGTGCACGATGCGCCCAGGCCGCAAGGGACGGCCTTCGAGTACGAGCCGCCGATGGCGAAGCCCGGTCGCCAGGCGTAACCGGTATACGTCCCCATTGGCAAGTTCGCGCTGTAGGAGCTCTGGTCTTGCGCGATCGGGACGGTGACCAGCACGCCCCCGGGGACTTGCTGGAAATACGCCGTCATGGGCGGAATGCCGGAGGAGGGGTAGCAGACCTTCCCGGTCACGAGGCCGTCTGTCGACGGCGCGGCCAGCGTCGGTGTGCCAGACGGCACCAACGTCGGCGCGGGGACGATCGCCGCCAGGGTGGAGGCGACCGATGTGGCCAACACCCGGCTGTCGACCGGCGCGGGTGACATGCATGCGGCCAACGCGGCCAGGCCGAGCATCAGGGACACCGTTATCCGGATAGTCCTCACACGGCCTCCTGCGTTCACGCCGTTACGTAGATCGGGTTGCTGTAGATCCAGCCGCGCATCCTGCCCTTGAAGGGACGGTAGGCTTCGACCCTGTACGCCCCCGGCTCGACGACGGTCTTGATGGCCGAATCGACTCCGGACCATTGCTGAAGCAGCTGGCCCTGCCGGATGAGCCGAACGTCGGCCCGCGCCGGCAGACGGACTTGAAGCGTGATCCCGAAGCGGGCCTTGATCGTGTCGCCCTGCACGGCCATCCCATGCTCGCCGTTGCCCGTAAACCCGAAACCGAGCGACGGGGCGGCCAGATCATACCCGACGAAGCAATGCCCCTGCCTGAGATGGTGGAAGAGCCGACGCCGGTCACTCTCGGCGTCACCCGTCAGGGGCTCGTCGGTCAGGATGTGGGTGTTGACGGCACGAAACAGATACTCATACGGGAAGACGACCCGGCGGAAGATGCCGGCCTTGACGGGAGTCGCGTGGGCGTCGGCGCCACCGAGGCCGACGACGCGCTGGCCGGAGGCCAGCATCCGGTCCCAGCGCGCCAGGCTCTCGGGAAACGGGCGGTGGATGAAGAAGTCAGGGAAGTACGCGTAGAAGAGCGCGGCACCAACGGAAGTCAGGTGAGCCTTGAACTCGCTCATCGTGTTCCAGATCTCGATTCCGGCCAGTCCCTCGACCTGCCAGTCAACCCAATCGAGTGGTGGTTCGTGGATCGCCGGCCCGGCAAGCTCGCATGGATGCGCGACGAAAGCCAACCCGCCGGCTTGGTTGACCCCGTCGATCAATCGTTGCGGCTCGCGGGCCAGCCCGGCTAGCTCTCGACGGGCCTCGAACACCAAAAGGTGGTTCTTTTGGGGTTCTCGCGCCTGATCGTGTATCTCCTCGCCTGTGAGGAGCAGGACGCGCCGATCGCCATGGTAGCGGTAGCCGTCCAGTCCCTGCACCCAAACGTTATGGTCAGTGACGACGATGAAATCCAGCCCGGCGCGCATCGCCGCCATGGCGATGTCGTCGTGGGTTCCGTGGCCGTCAGAGTAGACGGTGTGCGCGTGAAGATTCCCGACGTACTCGTACGTCAACGAGTGCTCCATCGGCCGGACTTGATTCGTGTCAGTTGGGGATGACGGCGGCTTCGGCGGGCCGGTTGCGGCCGGCGTCGCCGGGGGTGATCAGTTGCGCGCCGGTGTGAGCGCATACCCCGATCAGCTGCTGCCGCTGCGCGGGACTCAGCGGGGCGAGGTGGGTGACGACGGCCTGGACGTGCTCGTCCACCAGGGCCTGAAGCATGCGGCGCCAGGCCGGGCCGGCGGGCTGCTGATCCACCAGGATACTGAGCCTTTCCGGCTCGAATCCCCCGATCAATCCTTGAAGCTGCGACTGATAGCCGTTCTCGGTGTGCAGCCAGCGGAAATGGTCAGTCCGCCGAAAGGCTTCCAGCGGATGGTGGTCAATGACGTAGACGACTATTGGGCGAATGGCGCGGCTGGCGGTCATCGGGGTCCCTCCGGCAGGACGGCTCCGGTCGACCAAGCATAGCACACGCCCCATGACGCGGCAACCGAAGCATGGCTGAGTATAATCGCGACATCCTGGTCGAGGACGGGGCATGCGCTCTGGCGCGAGTATCCTGGTCGCGTGGCTGACAGGCCTGCTGCTGGCTGGCTGCAACCTCCCGAGCGCGTCGACTGCGGCCACCGGGACCACATCCCTGCCTGGTCGCCCGGACCTCGAGCTCATCGCCGCCAGCATCGTGGTCCAGATCAATCTCGATCGCGACCGGATCGGCCTCGGCCCTCTCGTCACTTCCGCAGCCCTGACCGACATCGCCTTCCTCCGGTCGGATGACATGATCGAGCGCTCATATTTCGGGCACGCCGAGAGGCAGGATCTGCTTCCCCTGGTCTGGCCGATGCTTTCGGCCTCGGGTTATGCCGGCAAGTTGGGCGAGAACCTGTACGAGTATCGAGGTCCCCTGGCCGAGGTGGGCACTGCCGCGGTCGGTGCCTGGATCGCGAGCCGGGATCACCGGCGGCTGCTCCTGGACGCGCGATTCCATTTCACCGGTGTGGGATTGATGGGTGACGGCACCGTCTGGCGGGTGACGCAGGTATTTGCAGAACGTGGACCCTAGGCGAGGTGGGACGATGGACAATCGGGAAGCTGCGGCCATGTTCGATACCCTGGGCGACTTGCTGGAGATCCAGGGTGAGTCCGTTTTCAAGGTTCTGGCCTACCGCCGGGCGGCCGAGTCCATCCGGTCCCTCGGGCGGGACCTGCATGAAGTCTGGGCCGATCGGCAGCTCCGGGACATCCCGGGCGTCGGCGAGGCGATCGCCAGCAAAATCGATGAGCTTTTTACGACCGGGCACATGGCCTTCTACGATCGGCTAACGGCCGAGGTGCCGCTGTCCCTGACCGAGGTCTTACGGGTCGGCGACGTCGGGCCAAAGAAGGCGGCCCGGTTCTGGAAGGAACTTGGCATCACATCTCGAGCCGAGCTCGAGGCCGCGGCGCGGGCCGGCCGGCTTCGGGACTTGCCCGGGATGGGGGCCAAGTCGGAAGCTCGCATCCTGGAGAGCATCGAGGCGCTCAAGCAGAGGCAGAGCGACCGTATCTCGATCGGCACCGCCATGCCAGTGGCGGAGGATCTAATCGCGCGGCTTCGGAAGTCGGGTGCGGTGGCAGCGGCTGAGATGGCCGGCAGCCTGAGGCGCTGGCGGGAAACTGTCGGCGATATCGACTTGCTCGTCGGCGCGACAAAGCCCGAGGCAGTCATGCGTGCATTCCTGGCCCTGCCGGAGGTCAAGCGGGTGCGCGGCCAGGGCGAGACGAAGGCCAGTGTCGAGCTGGCCAACGGCCTGGCGGTCCAGATGTGGGTCCACCCGCCGGAGCGCTTCGGCACCGCGCTGCAATACGCCACCGGCTCGCAAGCCCACAACGTCCGGCTGCGGGAGCTCGCCCTCGACCGCGGCCTGTCGCTCTCCGAGCACGGATTCCGTCGCAAGGACGGGAGCGAGATCCTGTGCACCAAGGAAGAGCAGGTCTATGCGACTCTCGGCCTGCCGTGGATCCCGCCCGAGCTGCGGGAGGATCGGGGCGAAATCCAGGCGGCGCAATCGAACCGGCTGCCGCGGCTGGTCTCCCTGCGGGACATCGCCGGCGAGCTGCATGCCCACAGCGATTGGAGCGACGGCGTCGCTACGCTGGACGAGATGGCGCAGGCCGCGGTGGATGCCGGCTTGACCTATCTGGTCATCAGCGATCACTCCAAGAGCCTCGGCGTCGCCAACGGCCTGACCGTCGAGAGGTTGCGAAGACAGCGCAAAGAAATCGACCGCGTGCAGAAGAGGCTGGGCGGGAAGATCCGTCTCCTCCAGGGTATCGAGGTGGAGATCCTGGCGGATGGCGAGCTCGACTTCCCCGACAAAGTCTTGAGCAGCCTCGATGTGGTAACCGCCTCGGTCCACTCGTCACTCCGCCAGCGGCGCGAGCAGGTCACGGCGAGGATGCTCAAGGTGATTCGTAATCCGCACGTGGACGTGATCGGGCATCCCACCGGTCGGATGATCGGTTCGCGCGATGCCGCCGACCTCGACATGGAGGCCATTTTTCATGCGGCTGCGGAGCACAGCGTGGCGCTGGAGATCAACTCGCACCCGGAGCGGCTGGACCTGAACGAATCGCACGCGCGCCGGGCGGCCGAGCTCGGGTGCCTGCTGGCCATCAACACGGACGCGCACCGGCCTGAGCACTTCGCCCTGCGCCGATACGGCATCGGCACGGCCCGCCGGGCATGGGTCCACCCGGACCAGGTCGTCAACACCTGGTCGCTGGACAAGTTGACCGCCTGGACTGACGGCCGGCGCTAGCGCCGCAACTCCTCTCCCGTCGGGGGGTTGTACCCTCGCAGCGGTGCTTGCCGCTGCGGCGGGGGAGGAGGGGACTTGCCCAAGATCGCGATCGTCACTGATAGCACGGCGTACATCCCATCCAATCTGGTTCGTGAATACGATATCAAGGTTGCCGCTCAGGTGCTGGTGTGGGGGGACGAGACCTTGCGCGATGGTGTGGACATCACACCGGACGAGTTCTACGCGCGTCTGAAGACGGCGTCGGTGATGCCGACCACCTCGCAAGCAACGATCGCCGAGTTCCGCGAGATCTTCGAGCCGCTGGTGGCCGGCGGGTGTTCCATCCTGGCCGTGCTGATCTCGGCCAAGTTATCCGGCACAATCCAGTCTGCCGAACAAGCCAAGGCTCTCTTCCCCGGGGCGACGATCGAGATCGTCGATTCGGAAAGTACGGCCATGGCCATGGGCTTTCAGGTTCTGGCGGCAGCGCGGGCCGCCGCTGCCGGGCGGTCGTTTCAAGAGGCCGTCGCCGTCGCCCGCGAGTGTCGGGCCCGCACCGGTGTCGTGCTCGTCGTGGACACCCTGGAGTTCTTGCATCGCGGCGGCCGGATCGGCGGGGCGGCCCGGCTCCTGGGCACGGCCCTCAACCTCAAGCCGGTGCTCGAGCTGACCGAGGGCCGGCTTGAGCCGCTGGAGAAGGTGCGGACCAAGAGCAAAGCCGTCGCGCGCATACTGGAGATCCTGGCCCCGCGCCTGGAGGGACAATCGATGGTGCGCCTCTCCGCGATCCACGCCGCCGCGCCGGATGAAGCCCGAGCATTGCTGGACGAGGCGACGGCCCGCTTCCACCCAATCGAGACGCTGATGGCCGACGCCAGCCCGGTCGTGGGCAACCACGCCGGCCCGGGGACCGTCGGCCTGGCCTACTCCTTCGGCGTCTAGCAGCCACGATCCCCACACGCCCCGGTCCCACGCGCCGGGGCGTTGCATTCTTGCCGGCTACCCCAAGACCTGTGTCGTAACCAGACTTCGCAACCAACCGGCGCCAGGAGGTTGACAAGACGCCTTGACGCCTGTAGAATACGCACCAAGATAATCCGAATTGACTAATTCACCTTGACGGCGGAATCGGCTTTGGAACGCGAACTCATCATCCTGGGTCTACTTCGGCAGACCGAGATGCACGGTTATCGGCTCATCGAGTTAGTCGAGCGTGATCTGCATTCCAGCGCCGACCTGAAGAAGCCTACTGCCTACTTCCTGCTCAACAAGCTGGCTAGGGCCGGGTTGGTGTCCCGAAGCCGGGCCCGCGACGGCAAGCGGCCGCCCAAGTGGATCTACCGGCTCACGCCCGAGGGCGAGGCCCGCTTCCAGAAGTTACTGCGAGAGAATCTGGCCGCCTATCCGCCGGCCGTCTTCGCGATCGAAGCCGGGCTGGCATTCCTCGACCAGCTGGATCTTGCCGAGGCGATCGAGTTGCTTCGCACCCGCCGACAGGTGCTTGACGGCAGGCTAAAAGAAGCGGCGTCGGATGTGGATCGCCGCCGCGCGTTCCCCCTGGTCTCTTCCCACCAAACCGCTCATCTCACGGCCGAAGTCGAATGGCTTTCTGAGTTGATCCGCCGTATGGAGTCCGAAGTCCTCCCGGGCGCCAAGGCCTTACACCCTTGATCCGCCGCGCCGACAGCGGTGAGGCTGCCCGAGGCCGCGGCCCGAACCGATTCCCTCCGTGCCATCCGAGGTGAAAGTCACGTGAAACCCAGAACCGTCATCATCGTCGTCGTGATCGGGCTGGCGTTGTTGGGCATCAGCTATTGGGCGTATCAGTCCATCAATTTGATGCCGGTCGAGGCCGCCGACCGCGCCGTTCAGGTCGACCAGCTCTTCCGTGTGATGTTGGGGGTCGCCACCTTCATCTTCTTGCTGGTCGAGGGCGCCTTGCTTTACTCGGTGCTCCGGTTCCGGCGGCGGCCGGGCGACGATGGTGACGGACTGCCCGTGCACAACAACCGCTGGCTAGAGGTCATCTGGACGGTCATCCCGGTCATCATCGTCCTGGTGATCGGCATCTACTCGTTTCGGGTGCTAACCGACATCGAGGCTGCCGGGCCCGATTCCATTGTGGTCAATGTCCATTCGCGGCAATTCTCGTGGTCGTTCGATTACCCCGCCTTCGGGGTGGCGTCGAGCGACCTGCATTTGCCGGTCGGCCGGCGGGTTCGATTCCTGATCACCTCCGATGACGTCATCCATTCATTCTGGATCCCCGACTTCCGC
>JBGOYQ010000028.1:0-8934 GCA_041479735.1 Anaerolineae bacterium
GCTTGCAGCCCGGGGATGGCCCGCGCCTGAGTTTGCTGACGGACGCCGAAATCTTCGGGTGGGCGCGGCCCCAACCGCGCCCCCGCCCCCAGCCCCGTGCCGCCACGCCGGAAGCCTCTTACGCCGACCTGGTCCCCGGCGACTGGGTCGTGCACGTCGATTTCGGGATCGGGCGGTTCGCCGGACTGGTCGAACGAATGCTCGAAGGGCTGCGACGGGAGTACCTGCTCCTCGAGTACGCAGACGGCGACCAGCTCTTCGTTCCGATCTACCAGGCCGACCGGGTGACCCGCTACATCGGTGTGGACGCCAACCCGCCCGGGCTGACACGGGTCGGCGGTGAGGAATGGGACCGGACGAAAGCCCGGGCGCGCGAGGCCGTCGAGGAAGTCGCGCGTGACCTGCTGGACCTGTACGCTCGCCGCATGACCGTCACCGGCTACGCCTTCGCCTCCGACAGCACCTGGCAAGGCGAGCTGGAGGCGTCTTTCACCTATGTCGAGACCGAAGACCAGTTGCGTGCGATCGCAGCCGTCAAGAAGGACATGGAGCGCGATCGCCCGATGGATCGATTAGTGTGCGGGGACGTTGGCTACGGAAAGACCGAGGTGGCGTTGCGGGCGGCGTTCAAGGCCGTCATGGATGGGAGACAGGTCGCCATCCTGGTGCCGACGACCGTGCTGGCACAGCAGCACTTCAACACGTTCCGTCAGAGGCTGGCCCCGTTCCCGGTGGAAGTCGAGATGCTCTCGCGCTTTCGAACGCGCCCGGAGTCGGAGGCCATCTTGAAGCGTCTCGAGGCCGGGGAGATCGACATCCTGATCGGCACCCACCGCCTGTTGCAGCGCGACGTCCGCTTCAAGGATCTCGGCCTGTTGGTCATCGACGAAGAGCAGCGATTCGGCGTGACCGACAAGGAGCATTTGAAGAAGCTGCGCACCGAGGTCGACGTCCTGACGATGACGGCGACCCCCATCCCGCGCACGCTGTATATGGCCCTGGCGGGCGCCAGAGACATCTCGACCATCAACACCCCACCCGATGAACGTCTGCCAATCATCACACACGTCGGTCCATACGACCCGCGCATCGTTCGGCAGGCCATCCTGCGCGAGGTTGATCGCGGCGGCCAGGTCTTTTTCGTCCACAACCGCGTGCAGACCATCGACACGATGCGCGTGCGCCTGGAGCGGCTGGTTCCCGAGGCCCGGGTGGCAGTCGGTCACGGGCAGATGCCCGAGAAGGAACTGGCACAGGTCATGGAGCGGTTTTCAAAGGGCGACATCGACGTCCTGCTCAGCACCTCGATCATCGAGTCGGGGCTGGATATCCCCAACTCCAATACGCTGATTGTCGACCGGGCCGACACCTTCGGACTGGCCCAGCTCTATCAGCTGCGCGGGCGGGTCGGGCGCGGCGCGGCGCGCGCCTTCGCCTACTTCTTCCGCCACCCGCAGTTCCGCGCCACCGAGGAAGCCTTGCAGCGGCTGGAGATCATCGCCGAGAACACACAGCTCGGCGCGGGCTATTCGATCGCCATGCGGGACCTGGAGTTGCGCGGCGCTGGCGATATCCTCGGCGTCCGTCAGCATGGACAGATCGCCGCCATCGGCTTCCACCTGTACACTCGGTTGCTGGCGCAGTCTGTGCGCAAGCTGCGCGGCGAGACCGGCCCAGCCGGGTTGGAGGATCTGGCCCTTGGACCGGAGCCGTTGAGCGTCTCGATCGAGCTGCCCCTGCCCAGCGCCTTCCCGAGCGAGTACGTCCCCGACCGCGAATTGCGCCTGAATCTCTACCGCCGCCTGGCGGATCTGCGCAGCGAGGCCGGCCTCGAGGCGCTCGAGGCCGAGCTAGCCGATCGATTCGGTGAGCCGCCCGAGGAAGTCGACAACCTGCTCTACCAGCTGCGGGTCAAGATTCGGGCGGCCGCCGCCGGGGTCGGATCGATTTCGGTCGAGAACGGGCAGGTCTTCTTCGAACTCCCCGCCTTGGAGGACGAAGCCGAGTTCCCTCAGCTGGGGCCGGATGTCCGTCGGAGCAAGCGCGGGTTGTGGCTGGTGCGAGGTGAAGGCTGGAGGGATCGAGTCTTGGAGGTCCTGGGGGACCTGCGGACCTCGCGGCTAGCGCGCGTTGCCCCCGCCCCGCGGACGGCGCACACGGCCGGCGATTAGACCGACTCGAGCGGAGATGTCCCCGGGCGTGCGTCCAGGAGTCTACGGAGAGGGGCGGTCCCAGAGTGATGGTTGCGTAGATGTGGTGGTTCGGGCTCCGCCCCGTCCACCACATCTACGCTTGCCCTGCTTACTCACGCCTGCTCTCCGCAACCTGCTAGGGTTTGCGAGGTCTGCCCGGCTCCGTCGGGGCGATGTCGTCGAGTCTCTCTCGGGCGACGAAGATTCGATCCGCCAGCAAGTCGACCAGGCCGGGGAGCAAGGCGTTGGCGGCAATGGCCACCCACGCGGCGGCAGGCATCACAACCGTCCGCCGGGGATGGTTCGCTAGCCACGCCAGCCTGTCCCCGACTGCGTCGACCGCCAACACCAGCGGCCGAGGCGTGGTCAGGCGCGTCTTCCGGCGCGCAACCGCCTCGGCGGCGAACCCCGTCCAAACCGCACCCGGGTAGAACGATGAGACTCGGATCCCCCAAACCGAGACCTCCCGTCGCAGGGCCTGGCAGAAGCCGCGCAGCCCGAATTTGGAGGCGGCGTACACGGAGTAGGTCGGTGTTCCCACGAAGCTGGCCAACGAGGCGACGAAGATCAGGTGGCCGCGACGGGCGGCCTGCATATGCGGCAGCACACAGCGGGTAACCAGGATCGCCCCCAGCAGGTTGACTTGGATCTGTCGGTCGATCTCCTCGGCCGGATCAAGCCGCTCCAGCCAATCCATGTACCCGAGGCCGGCGCTGTTGATGACGACGTCGATGTGCCCGAATTCCGTTAGGCCGTCGGCAATCCCGCGCTCGATTTCGGAAACCTGGGTCACGTCCATCGTTACCGGCAAGGCACGGGCGCCGATCTGCGAGCGCAGTTCCCGGGCTATGGTTTCCAGGCGCTCCTGCCGACGGGCGGCGAGGATGACACCCCAGCCACGACGGGCCAGCGCGCGGGCCGCGGCTTCGCCGATGCCGGATGACGCGCCGGTGACCAGCGCCACCCGAGTCTGCACCTCCGATGTCATACTAGATTCCCGAAGGTTCGCACCGACTAGATCTCGCCCCGGTACAGCACCAGGACCGTGACGAACGGAACGCCGTCGACATACTCGAAGCCGACAGCCCACGTACGCCAGCTGAACCGGGCGACCGGCGAAGCGGGGATATAGATGGAATAGAAGTTAAGATTGGCATACTCGCCCGGCCACTGGGGAGGCTGCGCCGTCTCACCCGATGCCAGGGCGTTGCAGCGAAGCTCCCCGGCCTCGCCCAGCCCGGCCTGCAATGCGGGGAGGAGAACGACCGAGAATGGTCCTTGAATCGAGGCACCGCTGCCCTTCTCGGTCCCCCAATCGACCGGGCCCAGGCTGCGGAACAGCTGCGGAACCAGCTCGCGCGAGTAGACGACCTCCGGGTTCCACCAGTCGAGTCGGATCACAAGGCCATGCCTGGGGCTGATCAACTCAGTCAGCGCCTGCCCATCCTCGGCCGCGACCGCGGCTCGCAACCTGGCGATCAGATCGGTCACGCGCCCATCAGCGCAGAACTCTGCAGCCGATACGTCCGGGGTGAGATTCCAGGCGTTGACCCAACCGGTCCCGCCGCTCGGGCGCACGATCTCGACCCAGTCGGAGCTTCCGAGCTTCGTCGTGCGTCCGGTCAGGCGGATGCCGCGCTGCTCCCGACGGAGGCTGTCCACCACGGCGCCTTGTGTCCCGGCCGGCTCCCGCACGGGAAGTGACCCGTCGGCCGGGGCCCAGACGACCATATAGCCTCCCTGATCGGCGAAAGGCAGCCGGGCTCCGGCAGTCTGGGTGCTCTGGATGGCGCCGCTTGGGGCCGCGCTTTGGGTCCCGCTCGATGCCAACGGCACCATGGATCGACCGCAAGCGCCGATTGCGATGGAAAACGACAGCCCGGCCAGAGACAGGCACAAGCGGAACGCGAACGTCCCATGCCTGCTTCGACCCGGGCAGGCCATTCTTCTAGCCTTTGGTCTTTGGCGTCGCGGCCGGAGCGCGCTTCGCGGGGGTCTTGCGCTTACGCCGGGTCGGCGGCTTGGGGGGCGGCCTCAAGGCGACGTCAAGTACCTCGTCCATGTGAGCGACGAAATGCAGGTCCATCGCCGACCGGGCCTTGGCCGGCACGTCGACCAGGTCCTTCTTGTTCTCGGCCGGCAGGATGAGCGTCTTGAGCTTCAGCCGGTAGGCGGCCAGCACCTTCTCGCGAACGCCGCCGATCGGCAGCACACGCCCGCGCAGTGTGATCTCGCCGCTCATCCCGACGTCGTGGCGGACCGGCCGCCGCGAGAGAGCCGAAGCCAGAGCAGTCGCCATCGTGATGCCGGCGCTCGGCCCGTCCTTGGGGATCGCGCCCTCGGGGAGATGGATGTGGATGTCCTTCTTTTCGAACATGTCGGGCTTGACGCCCAGGTACTTGGCGCGAGATTTGATGTAGGTCAGCGCGGCCTGGGCCGACTCCTGCATTACGTCGCCGATCTGGCCCGTGATCTGCATGTTGCCTTTGCCGTCCACCAGCAGGACTTCGACGGCCATGGTCTCACCGCCGTTCTCCGTCCACGCCAGCCCGGTGGTCGTCCCGATCTGATCTTCCCGCTCGGCGGTGTGTGGGGTGATCTCAGGCGGTCCAAGCAGCTTCGCCAGACTGGCAGCGCTGACTCGCTTGGGCACCCTTCGGCCCTCCGCCTTGCGGCGGGCCAGCTTGCGGCACACTTTCCCGATCTCGCGCTCGAGGTTGCGGACGCCGGCCTCCCAGGTGTACTCCCGGATGATAGCCTTGACGGCATCCTCGCCG
Organism: Anaerolineae bacterium; assembly: GCA_041479735.1. Lineage (GTDB taxonomy): Bacteria > Chloroflexota > Anaerolineae > Anaerolineales > E44-bin32 > JBGOYQ01. The sequence goes on from JBGOYQ010000028.1 coordinate 4,970, forward strand.
ACGGCCAACTCGCCGTCGCCCAGGCCGTTCTGCTCCAACTGGCGCGGGATCAAGAAGCGGCGGGCGATGACGAGCTTCTCCTCCTCGATGTAACCCGGGAACTCGATGATCTCAAGGCGGTCGACGAGCGCCGCAGGGACATTGTTCAACGAATTAGCCGTTGTGACGAACATGACCCGGGCGAGGTTATACGGTACCTCGAGGTAATGATCCGAGAAGGCGTGATTCTGTTCGGGATCAAGGACTTCGAGCAGGCCGGCTGACGGGTCGCCGCGGAAATCGTGACCCAGCTTGTCGATCTCGTCCAGCATGAAGAGTGGGTTGACGGTCTCGGCGCGGCGCATCCCTTGCAGAATCCGTCCTGGGAGTGCGCCGATGTAGGTCCGGCGATGACCGCGAATCTCGGCCTCGTCGCGGATACCGCCCAGCGACAGGCGAACGAACTTGCGCCCTAATGCCTCGGCGATCGACTTGCCCAGCGAGGTCTTTCCGGTCCCAGGCGGGCCAACGAAGCACAGGATCGGCTGGCGTTGCTTGTCGGGCGCCAGTCCGCGGACGGCGATGTACTCGAGGATACGCTCCTTGGCGTCTTTCAGGCCGTAATGATCGCGTTCGAGCACTTCGGCAGCGTGGTGCACATCCAGGTTGTCGACCGTCGACTCGCTCCACGGCAGCTCGATCAGCCAGTCCAGGTACGTTCGGATGATACCGACTTCGGGGGACATCGTAGGCATCTGCCCCAGCCGCTGGACCTCCTTCAATGCCCGGACCTGGATCTCCTCCGGCAGCGACAGGTGGCTGATCCGTTCGCGGAGCTCCTGGAGCTCTTGAGCCCAGACATCGGCCTCTCCCAACTCGGTCTGTATCGCCTTGAGCTGCTCCCGTAAGTACATCTCGCGCTGGGAATGATCGACCTCGCTTTGCACCTGATTGTGAATCTGGTCTTCGAGCTCCAGCACGTCGAGCTCACGGCCCAGCAGAACGCTGATGCGCTGCAGACGCATGACAGGGTCGAACGTCTCCAGTATCCCCTGCCGTTCGGCAATGGTCAGGCTGAGGGCCGAGGCGACCAGGTCGGCAAGCCAGCCGGCGTCCTCCAGGTTAGACGCGAAAACGTAGGCCTCCTCTGGGAGACTGCGATTGAGCTGGACACACTTTTCGAACAGCGTCAACACGGCCCGCATCAACGCCGTGGTCCCTTTGGTGGTCTCAGAGCTCTCATCTACGGGGCGGCCTCGAGCACGCAGCACCGGGCCGTCCTTGGAGACCTCGACGACCTGGACCCTTCGGCGACCCTGGGTCAGGACCGAGGACGATCCATCCGGCAGGTGCATCAGCCGACCGACGGCGATCTCGGTGCCGACCGTGTACAGGTCCTCCGGCGACGGATCATCCGCCTCGGGATCGACCTGCGCCAACGCGAGCATCGTCCGTCCCTTGCGCGTGGCGGCCTCGATCGCCGCCTGCGTCGGCTCGTGGCTGATGAACAGAGGCGTAACCATGTTGGGATACAGGACGACGTCTCGCAACGGCAGCACGGCGCACTCGATCAGCCCATTGTCGTCCGGGGGGGCGTCGTCGACCTGATACAGGTCCTCCGCCCGGCGGCTCATCGATTCGCCGAACTCGGCGGGCACCTGCGGCCATCGGCCGAGGAGTCCCATCAGCCTGCCTTCCGCGCCTTGTGCGGAGAGGCCTGGCGCAGCTCTTCCCAGGCCTCCAGGATTTCGCCGGAGACGAATAGGCTCCCGGCACTGAGAATGACCTCATTCGGACGGGCAACGGCCAACGCCCTCTCGAGCGCCGCCTTGACCGGTATGACCGTCTCGGTCTTCAAGCCGTGGCTGTGCGCCAGGGCAGCCACCTCGGCCGGCTCGGCCGCCCGTGGATGAACGGCCTGGGTCACGATCACCCGCGAGACACGCGGCGCGAGCTCGATGAACATCCCCTCGATGTCCTTATCGGATGAGGCGCCGAAGATCAAGATCACCGGCTGCCCAGGGAAATAGTCTTCCAGCGCGATGCGCAGTTTCAATGCCGAGTCCCGGTTATGGGCCGAGTCGACCACGACCGCCGGGTCGTGTGACAACACCTGGAAGCGGCCGGGCCACCGGACGCTGCGGAACCCCTCCTGAATGGCGGCGTCGGGGACGGATAGGCCGTGCTCCCCGGCGGCATGCATCGCCGCCAGAGCGACGGCGGCATTGACAACCTGGTGATGGCCCAGCAGAGGCGTCTCATACCGCGGCGGCACCCATTCTTCCTCGCCCGCCGAGGCCACGAAGCGATCCATGAGCGGCTGTTCGCGGGCGGACCAGATGTACAGGCTCTGGCCGTTCAGGTCGTGCCAACCCGGCGCGAAGAGCCAATCGTGCCCCACCCGAATCAGCGGAGCCCCCTGGGCCCGCGCCACCTGCTCGACGATGATCTCGGCCTCGCGTTGTTGCGGCGCCATTACCACAGGCACGCCCGGCTTGATAATGCCCGCCTTCTCCCGGGCGATGTCCGAGAGTCGGTCTCCCAACAAGTGCATGTGGTCGTAGGATAGGGAACTGATGACAGAGACGACCGGCTCCAGGACGTTGGTGGCGTCCAGGCGACCGCCTAACCCGACCTCAATCGCCCCGGCCGTTACCCCCTGGCGGGCGAAATACAAGAACGCCACCGCGGTCACGATCTCGTAGGTCGTCAGATTAGGCACGCGGGCGACGTGAGGCTCGACCTCGTTGACCAGATCGGCCAGCGCCTGCTCCGGAATCGGCTCGCCGTCGATCTGGATTCGCTCGGTGAACTGGAGCAAGTGCGGCGAGGTGTACATGCCTGTCTTGTAGCCGGCGGCTCGCAGGCTCGAGGCGATCATCGCCGTGACCGAACCCTTGCCTTTCGTGCCGGCAATATGGAACGAGGGAAACGCCTGATGCGGATCGCCAAGGCCGTGGAGCAGCACCCGCATTCGTTCCAGGTCGAACAGCTCAGCCGAGTAGCGGTAGCTCCGCTCCAGGCTGTAATCGACGAAGCTGTACAGATAGTCCAGGGCGTCCTGGTACGATCGAATGGTCATAGGACGCGATTGTAGCTTCCGCTCCCATTTCCTACAAGGCAGTCCCTTTGTTGCACCCTGCGGTCTTTCGCGCTATCATCGTGTCTGGTGCCCGGCATAGTCGAGCGGCGCCGAGACCCGGCAGCGAGGTCCCGGCCAAGGCTCGAGCCCATCCGCCCTGGGCACTGCGCACGGACCGCCCAACATCTTATTTGAGGAGGGAAGAGAGCATGGCTAGAAACCGCTGGTTTCTCGCGCTGAGCGTGCTGGTTCTCAGCGCCCTGGTCCTGGGAGCTTGTGCCCAGGCCACACCGACCGAGGCGCCGCCGACGCCCGTCCCGCCGACCGAGACCGCCGCCCCGCCCACTGCCACCTCGGAGCCGGCGATCGGCTCCGCGGCACATCCGATCAATGTCCTCTTCGTCCCGTCGGTCGATGCTCAGGTCATCACGTCGGGTGGCGACGTCATGGCCAAGGCCCTCAACCTGGCCACCGGGCTGAACTTCACCGTCAGCGTACCCACGTCGTACGCTGCCACGATCGAAGAGATGTGCGCCTCGCCGACGGATACGATTGGCTTCATCCCCGGCTTGGGGTACGTCCTCGCCAACCAGTTGTGCGGCGTCGACGTGGCCTTCAAGGCAGTCCGCTTTGGATCCGACGTGTATTACGCGCAAATCCTGGTCAAGCGCGACAGCCCCTACAAGACGATCAAGGATCTCGACGGCAAGAAGTGGGGCTACCCCGACGCCGGCTCGACCTCCGGCTACATGGTGCCACTGGTGATGTTCCAGGATGCCGGCATCAAGCCGAGCGAATCCGTGGCCACCGGCGGACACCCGCAATCGGTCAAGGCCGCCTACAACGGGGAGGTCGATTTCTCCACCAGCTACTACACCGCCCCGCTCAAGCCTCAGGGCCAGCC
>JBGOYQ010000029.1:0-8874 GCA_041479735.1 Anaerolineae bacterium
CGGGCCAGGGTCTGGGGATAGTTGAGGCGCAGCGTTTGCGTGACCATATCGCCTCCCGGTCCCAGGCGAACCGACGCCGCGTACTTAAAGCCTCCCGCCCGGGCGCAGGATTCTAGCACCCGGGCGGGGGAGAGTCAAAAATCGACGGGCCGGCCGCTAGGAGCTCGGCCGTTCGGCAAGGGTGAGGCTGAGTTGCTTGTTCTGATCGCCGCGGGCGACCGTAAGCGAGATCACGTCGCCGGGCTTGTAGTTCAGCAGGACGTTGATGAACGAGTGGTTGTCATCCAGCACCTGTCCGTCGATGGCGGTGATGATGTCGCCGCGCTGCAGCCCGGCCTTGGCCGCCGGCCCGCCGGAGGCGACGCGTGAGATGAACGCGCCATACTGAACCGAGAGGCCGTTAGCCTGGGCGATGTCCGGCGTGATCCACTGCCAGCTTACCCCTAAGAAGGGGCGGACGACACTCCCCTTGGAGATGATCTGGTCGACAACGGACTTGACTGTGTTGCTGGGGATGGCGAAGCCCAGACCCTCGGCGACGTCACCGCTGGCGGCATTGCCACGGACGACCAGCGTATTGATGGCGATCACCTGGCCATCCAGGTTGACCAGCGGTCCGCCGGAGTTGCCGTGATTGATGGCGGCGTCGGTCTGGATCATGTTCTCCAGGGTCAGGCCGTCACCGGTATCGATCGACCGTCCGGTGCCGCTGATCACGCCAACCGTGACCGTGTTCTTGAAGTCACCCAGGGGGGACCCGATGGCGATGGCGGTCTCACCTGGCTTGAGCGTGTCGGAGTTCCCGTAGGTCGCAGGCGCCGGGAGCTTGCCCTTGACCTGGAGCACGGCGATGTCCGAGAACGGGTCCGTCCCGACCAACTGAGCCGGCAAGGTCGTGCCGTCCGCCAGGATGACCTGTAGGCTCTGAGCGCCTTCGACGACATGGTTGTTGGTCACGACGTAGCCGTCGGCCGAGACGATCACACCGGAGCCGTCGGCCTGGGAACCCTGGGACGACCGGCCGGTGCCGGATTGCTGCTGGAGATTGCTGACGACGGTCACCACGGAGGGGCCGACTTTGGCCACAGCGTCTGTGATGGCGCTCTCGACGTTGACCGTCATCGTCTCCGTCGTCTGCGTCGGCCCTTGCCGTGACGAGGCGATCGTCTGAATTGTGGCTGCGGGCTGCAGCCCGGCCGCCGACACTGGCCGCGCCACCGCCCAGTACACCGCCGCCCCGCCGGCGAATGCGCCCAAGACGGAAGCAGAAGCGATCACGAGGACGGCCAGCACGCTGATCCACAAGATCCTGGATCGCCGTGGACGAGGGGTAGACAAATTCGGATCCATCCGATTCACCATACCTTTCCATGACATAGGTGACGATCATTGTCACGCCACATGGTTAGGTGTGGATGAACACTGGCTTAACAGAATGTCAGTCTCGGCCAGGCGGGGTCGTGGCTTGGCAGCGGGGTCGCCGCCGCTAAGCGTACCGGAAGAACGAGCCGCCCCCGCCGTGGGATCGCCGGCGGGGGCAGATGCAACGATAGAGTAGTCAGCGGCCAGCGTCGAGCGGTTTAGCTGCGCCGGCGCCCTCCCATGCCTCCAACGAGACTTCCGAAGTAGAGGACCTGGAGGACCGCCGTCGCCAGAGCGGCGACATAGGTGAATGCAGCCGCGTTGAGCATCGAGTTGACACCGGTTCGTTCTTCGGCCGTGTACATCATTCCCGAGTTCTTGAGCAGGTCCTTTGCCCGGGCGGAAGCGTTAAGCTCTACCGGGAGCGTCGCCAGCGCGAACAACGCCCCTAGGGAGAACGCGATTAAACCCAGCGAAGCCAGCTGAAAACTCCTTAGGAACAATCCGGCGATGATCAAGATCCAGCCGAAGGACGATCCCAGGTTGGCGACTGGGACGATGGCCGAACGGAATCGCAGCGGGAGGTATCCCTGTTTGTCCTGCATGGCGTGGCCGATCTCATGTGCGGTGATCGCCAGGGCGGCCACCGATTGTCCCTGCGCGACTTCCGGAGAAAGGTGCAGCGTCCGATCGCGCGGATCGTAATGGTCGGACAGGCGCCCAGCCGCCGGGGCAACCGTCACGTCTGGCAGGGAGGCATACGACAGGAGCCGACGGGCGGCATCGACGCCGCTGATCCCATACGTGTTACGCTTTTGTCCCCAGCGCCTGTACGTGGAGCTCACCCAGAACTGCGCCAACATCATCAAGGCAAATGCCGGCAGCATGTAGAGGAGGTAGTTGGAATCGAAGAAGAGCATGGCCTAAACCTTTCCGCGCGCCTCAAACCTCATCACTGGTCAGGCGCTCTCGAATGTGTCCGATGTCCACGCCCGGTCATGGCCAGACGCTGAAGTCGATCAAGATCAGGCGTTCGGCAGGCGAGCCGATGGTGGACCCGATTACGCGTTGAGCATAGCATGCCTGCATAAGAACAATATGAGCAGGGGCGGTGGGTTCAGACCATGGGCCGGTGATGGAGCCAATCCTGGATAAGCTGCGGGTAGCCGTCTCTGCCGACCGTCTCGGTGTAGCGCAACACGGCCAGCCCATCCATCGGGTAGACCGGGTGGCAGGAGGTCGGCCACGCTCCGCCGGTCGCCTCGACGACTGCCGTCACCGCCGGTCCCAGGATCTCAGCCCGCTCGAGGCGGGGGACGATCTTCTCGGCCGTCACAATGACGGTCCCAGCAATCATGGCTAGCTCGCGGTCGACGCCCCAATTGCCGCCGATCGAGGCATTGCCGTCCGGATCGGCCTCGAGGGCGTGGATGACGGCGACGTCGCATTCGAGGGCAGGAAAGGCGGTCAACGTCTCACCGGTGTACGGGTCGATCACCGTTTTCACGTCCGGCCGAAGCTTGGGCAGGTCCGTTCCGATCCAGGCCGTCGAGGGCATGAAGCCGATGCGGGCCAGCGTGGCGCGGATGCCGGACGCCAGGCTGGCCTCTGTCTCCTCGATGATCTCGATCGAGCCGTTGGAGGCGGCCGCGGTGAAGTGAGGCGCCAGCCCGAAGGCTTCCAGGCCGAAGTAGCAGGACCGGACTCGCTTGACCATTCCCGCGCCGACGAGCATATCGCTTTCGAGTCCGGCAGTGAAACAGACGAGAGTCAGCTCGGCCGGATCGCCGAGACGCTGAAAACGATCCAAGAGCGCCAACGAGAACGCCATCGGGCGGCGGTACAGGGTCACGCCGCCGAGGGCCAGCCGGCAACCCCGCGGCGGCACAAGCTCGACGGCCGCCTCCATGGGTATGCGCTTGTCGGGGTTCACTGCAGCTCCGGGAGAGCGGCGGTCAGCTCGTGAATGCTGGCGATGCGGCGATCGACAGGGGCGTGCACATCGTCGTGAGAAACCAGGACCGTGGTCATTCCCAGGCGACCCGCCGGGATCAGGTTGCGCAACATGTCGTCGACGATGACGCACGCGGTCGGGTCCGCCTCTCCGGCCAGAGCCATCGCCAGCCGGTACGCGGCTGCCTCCGGTTTATTGGTCATTCCCAGCGCGAAGAGGTCGGCGATTGTGTCGATAAGATCCGTGATCCCCAGGCGCTCGAGCACCCGGTCGGCGTGGTCCCGATTGGCGTTGGTGAAAACGACCTTACGCTGGGGGAGGGAGGTGAGCATCAGCCTGAGGGTCGGATCGGGATCCAGCATCTGGTCCACAGGGATATCGTGGACGAAGTCGAGATAGTCGTGCGGATCGATGTGGAAATTGGCGACCAGGCCATTCAGGGTCGTGCCGTACGCATCGAGATAAGCCGCCCGCAATCGGTCCGCGTCCTCGGGGGCTATGCCGACGCGCTCGACCATGTATTCATGGATGCGGACGCCGATCGCCTGCCACACGCCGCTGGTCCCAGGGTAAAGGGTGTCGTCCAGATCGAGGAACAGGGTTCGCCAGATCATCAGAAAGGATCGTCTTTGGTCCAGACCCGGATCGTCTCGTCGGTCGGCGCGGGCAATCGTCGGCCCAAGACAGCCCACCACAAGCCCAGGCAGGCGAGGCCGAGGGCGAGAGCGGCCGCCAGGTCGGTCCAGGCGCGCCGGTAGGCGGCCCAACGGTAAGTCAGGACGGCCAGCGGCAAGGGCAGGAGCAGGATGATCCAACGACGGACTCGTCGTGGTGTCCGCAGCACTGCGAGGCACGCGACGAAGACGAGTCCGGCCAGGAGGGTGATCGTCTGCCAATTCATCACGCGCAGTATAGGCCATGCTCGTCTGGCGTGTCAACCGAACGGCGGCAAGCTATAATCCAGCCTTCGAGGAGGCTGCGTTGCCCATTCGCGTCTTGCCCGAGGAGGTCGCCTCGGCCATAGCCGCCGGCGAGGTCGTCGAGCGCCCGGCCTCGGTGGTCAAGGAGCTGGTGGAGAACGCGCTCGACGCCGAGGCGCGGTCGATCGACATCCAGGTGGAACGCGGCGGCCGTGAGCGCATCGCCGTGGCGGACGATGGGTCCGGCATCGACCCCGACGAGGTCGCCCTGTCCCTCATGCGCCATGCGACATCCAAGCTTGAGACGACGCAGGACCTGACTGCGATCCGGACGTTGGGCTTTCGAGGCGAGGCGTTGGCGGCCATCGCAGCCGTTTCGCATCTAGAGATTACTTCGCGGACCAAACAAGCCGAAGTAGGGGTGCACCTGAGCTCAGAGGCCGGGGTGGCGGGAAGGCCCAAACCCGTCGGTGCACCGGTCGGCACTCAGGTGCAGGTCCGCAATCTGTTTTTCAACGTCCCGGCGCGCCTGAAGTTCCTCAAGTCCGAGGACAACGAACGCCGTCGCATCCTGGGCCTGGTGACGCGCTACGCCCTGGCCTATCCGCAGGTGCGCTTCGAGCTAGTGCAGGAGGGGCGCCGGGTCTTTCAGTCCACCGGAAGCGGCGAGCCGCGCGAAGTCCTGGCGGCTATGTTCGGCCTAGACCTGGCCCGACAGGTGCTGACCCTGCCGGCGACCGAGGCGCGCGGCGTACGCGTCGGCGGTTTCATCAGCCCGCCCTCGGTCCAACGCTCGAGCCGGCGTGAGATCACCTTCTTCGTCAATGGAAGGTGGATACAGGATGCCAGCCTGGCGGCGGCCGTGGTGCAGGCGTATCACGGCCTGCTGATGGTCGGGCGATTTCCGCTGGCGGTCGTGTTCCTGACGCTGCCGCCGGAGGACGTCGACGTCAATGTCCATCCGGCCAAGGCCGAGGTCCGTTTCCGTGAGCCCGAAGTGGTCTTCTCCGTGCTGCAGCGTGTCGTGCGCGCTTCGCTTCTGGGCCAGGCGACGCCCCCGTCGCTCGATCTGCCGGCCGGCTGGGGCGAACGCCCGTGGGGTCTGGGCGGGCAGGCCGTCTCTCCCGAATGGCAGATCGCCCACGCCTCGGAAGCCGAGCCGCTGATGACAGGCCCTGCCCAGCGATCGCTGGCCGGGGCAGGTGTGCCCCTGTTGCGGGCGGTTGGGCAGGTTGGCGCAGCGTACCTCGTGGCGGAAGGGCCGGATGGGTTGTATTTGATCGATCAGCACGCGGCTCATGAGCGCGTGCTCTTCGAGACCCTCATGGCAGCCGAACGCTCCGGCGTCCGGGAGTCGCAGGGGTTGCTGGAGCCGGTTACGCTGGAGCTATCGTCGGCCCAGTCGATCGCCCTCGAGCCCCAGCTTGGAGTCATGCAGCATCTGGGTTTCGAGATCGAGCCGTTCGGGCGCGACGCGTTCCGCGTACGGGCGTTGCCCGCGTTGCTGGCAGGCTTGCAACCGGAAGAGGCAGTGCTGGCGGTGGTGGAGGAGTTCGAGGAGGACGAGTCGCCTCTGGAGGCGGAGACCGAAGCCCGGTTGGCCGCCCGGGTGTGCAAACGCGCGGCCGTCAAGGCAGGGCAGGTGCTCTCGATGGCGGAGCAAGAGCAGCTCTTGCGGGATCTGGAGGCGTGTGCATCGCCGCGGACGTGCCCTCACGGCCGTCCGACGATGATCCACCTGTCTGTCGAGTCGCTCGAACGCCAATTCGGTCGCCGGGGCTGACTAACCCGCCCCGCGCGCGATTTCCGGCAGGCGCGGCAGGTGCACCGTAAACGTGCTGCCCTTGCCCACCTCGCTCTCGACACGGATCGAGCCCCCGTTGCTTTCGGCGATGTGTTTGGCGATCGCCAGGCCCAGGCCAGTGCCTTCGATCTTGCCTTCCAGGTCTGGCACGCGGTAGAAGCGCTCGAACACACGCGGCAGGTTCTCGGCCGGGATGCCCTTCCCGTTATCGCTGACGCTCAACAGAAGCCCCTCGTCATCGCGCCCGACCCGGACGACGACGCGCCCTCCGGCGTGATTGTATTTAATCGCGTTCGTCGCAAGTTGAGCACCAGCTGCTTCAAACGGGCGCGGTCGCCCTGAACCGGCTCCACCGTGCGATCGATGTCGGCCTCGAGGCTGATCTGGTCGGCATCGGCCTGCGGCCGGACGATTTCGAGGCACTCGCCCACCAGTCCGCCCAGGTGGACCGGCTCGAGCGTGAAGCGACTCCTTCCGGACTCCAGCCGGGCTAAGTCCAGGAAGTCCGTCGCCATGTCATTCAGTCGCTTGACCTCGGAGTAGATCGAGTGGCCGAGCCTGGAGTACTGCTCCGTGGGAAGGTCGGACCGCTGCAACAGGTAAGCGGCGGCCATGAGCGACGACAGCGGTGTCCTCAATTCGTGGATCATCTCGGAAACAACGTCGCTCTGCAAGAATAGGCGACTATTCTCGATGGCGATGGCGGCCACGGCGGCGAGTGCCTGAAGCAGTCGCACGTCATGCTCGTCGAACTCCGCCCGCCTCTTGTTGATCGCCTCGATGACCCCAATGGTCTTCCCTTTCGCCTGCAGCGGGACCCCGAGCACCGAGCGCGTCCGGAACCGCGTCAGTACGTCGACTTCGCGGAAGAAGCGCGGGTCGTTGAGCGCGTCTGCGACCAATAGAGGTTCGCCGTGGGTGAAGACCCAGCCGGCGATGCTGCTGTCGGCGGGCACGGCCTGTCGCCCGATGCCATCGCTGAGCTCATTGGTCGCCGCCGCAAAGTACAGGTGCTGGGATGACACGTCGTACAGCAGCAGCGACGTCGCCTCGCTGTCGGTGAGCTCCTCTGCCGCGTCGACGATGTGCTGCAGCAGCTTGTCTACGTCGAGCATCGAGACCAGCTCGGAGGTGACCTCGAGCAGGCGCGCGTAGCGCTTGACGAGCAGCGGGTAGTTCCGAATGGCTGAGTTCTCCCGCTCCGATCGATTATCCATTTCGTAGTACCTCGTCCACCAGGCACGGTAGGACCTCGGCGACGTCCTGATGCAGGAGCACGTCGGCGCGCTCGTCCAGGTACGTGGGTTCCCGATTGATGATGATCATCCTGGCACCGGCATTCAGCGCCGGGACCGGAAGCAGTGCGGCCGGAGTGACCTCCAGCGACGATCCCAGGACCAGGATCAGGTCACTAGTCCCGATCAGGGTTTGCGCCTGACGAAGGACATCGAGCGGCGGCTGCTCCCCGAACAATACAACATTTGGTTTGAGGACCCCGTCGCAGACGGGGCAGCGCGGTACGAGGCCGACGGCAACGGCCGACTCGATCAGGTCCTGACTGGGGAAGACTCGGAAGCAGGACACGCAAGTCGCCTGGCGCAGATGGCCGTGGATCTCGAGCACATGAGACGAGCCGGCACGCCTGTGCAGGTCGTCGATGTTCTGGGTGATGATGCCGGCCAGCCGGCCCTCGGCCTCCAACCGCGCCAGCGCCAGATGGGCCGCGTTGGGCTTGGCCTCCAGGATACGCCTGGCCAATGGGCTGACCCATTCGTAGAAGGCCTCGGGGTGGTAGCGGAATGCCGTCATCGAGGCGACGGCCATCGGATCGTAGCGTTCCCACAGGCCCGAACCGGTCGAGCGGAAGTCCGGAATCCCCGACGGGGTCGAGATGCCCGCGCCGGTCAGGGCGACGGCGCGACGCGATGCGCGGAGCAATATGACTGCCCGCCCGATGTCATCCGTGACATGAGCCGGGCCCACCGCTGACGTCAACCTTGAACGAGCTGCAATTGCGCGGCAAGACCTTCGGACAGTTTGCGGATCTGGTCCGAAACCAGGCTGTCGGGGTGTAGGAGGACGAGTGGCGTCCCATTCTGCGAGGCCTGGTGCGCCTGCTCCGGCGCTGGGGAAACGAGGCCGGCCATGTCGAGTCCCAGGTCCGCTGCGACCTGTTGCCAGGGGATTTGCATGCTCGTGCGCTCGCGGGTCACCAGCGCCAGGCTGATCTTGTGACGGCCCACGCCGTTGGCCTGCAGCTCCTCGAGCAGGCTGCGCGTGATGGCGTTGGATGGATAAACCGGTTCGCTGACAAGCACGAGCCGATCGCTCAGATTGGCCAGAGGGACGACGTAAGGTCGAATGCCCGAGCCAAGGTCCAGAATGACCAGCGTGCACATCGATGCCAGGTTTCCGACGATGGCTTCCATCTGGGGCACGGCCTGCTCGAGCTCCGACTCCTTGGGGCGCGGCGACGACACCAGCAACCGGATGCCGCTCTTGTGGTTGACGAGCTCGCCGTCGACCGAGCGCAGATGGATGTCCTTCAGGGACCGACCCAGGAGATTCCCGATGGCGACCGGATTGGATATGTTCAACTCCAGCGCCATGGTACCGCGGCCCGGGTTCATCTCGGCGATGATGACATCCTGGCCGCGATTGCGCATGACGACGGCGAAGTTCATCGCCAATGTAGTCGTGCCGGCACCGCCGCGCCCACCGAGGAAGCTGATCACACGGGCTCGCTCGGAGGGGGCAACCTTGACCTGGGCCGAACGTGCCAGGACCGCCTTGACGTGGGCGGTCAGCTCCGCCGGGTGGGTGGGCTTGGTCAG
>JBGOYQ010000030.1:0-8869 GCA_041479735.1 Anaerolineae bacterium
GTTGGCATCCGAAGACCAGCGGTCGCGTGTCCTCAAGAATCTGGCAGCCAGCAGCGATGTACTGATTGACGCCGTCCTGGGGACGGGTTTCCACTTGCCGCTCTCGGGCGCGGCGAAAGAGGTGCTGGAAGAGGTAAAGGCCGCCATGGATAAGCGGCCCCGGCCGGCATTCATCGCCGCCGTGGACTGTCCCTCGGGTGTCGATTGTGACAGCGGCGATCGGGCAGACGAAGTCCTGACCGCCAACCTGACGGTGACGTTGGCGGCAGCCAAGCGAGGTCTGCTGATCTTCCCTGCGGCCGGTGCCGTGGGCGAGCTTGTTGTGGCCGATATCGGCATTCCTGCCGGCCAGAAGGAGCTGTCAAGCGTGGATGTCGACATGGCCACCCCATCCCAGGTCAGACCCTGGCTCCCGGTTCGGGCGAAGGACGCTCATAAGGGGACCTTCGGGCGAGCGATCGTAGTCGGCGGCTCGGTGAACTACCCCGGATCGGTGGCGCTGGCGGCCGAAGCCGCCTACCGGGTCGGGGCAGGGCTGGTGACCCTGGCTGCACCTTCTTCGCTTCAGGCGGCGCTAGCCGGCCTGTTGCCGGAGGCGACGTGGATTCTTCTACCCAGCGAAATGGGCGCGATCGCCGTCGATGCTGCCGGCATCGTTCGCGAGGAAATGGCGAATGCGCAGGCGATGCTGATCGGGCCCGGATTCGGGCTCGATCCGAGCACGGAAGCGTTCGTCGCCCGGCTGCTGGGCCGGGAGGCGGCGCCACACGCGGGCATAGGCTTCGTACATGAACGCGGCGTCCAGCCATCGGAGAGCGACGTCGCGCCCGCTAGTGTGTGGGACGCGGACGGCCTGAAGCTTCTTGCTCGGCTGCCGGAGTGGTGGCGGGCGTTGCCCAAGGAGACGATCCTGACGCCGCACCCCGGGGAGATGGCGGTGCTGACCGGCGAGGACACGCAGGCGATCCAGAGAGACCGCGTCGGTCGAGCCCAGCATTGGTCGAAGACTTGGGGCCAGGTGGTCGTCCTCAAGGGGGCTCACACTGTAGTAGCGGCGGCGGATGGGCGGACGACCGTCTTGCCGTTCGCGACGGCGGCACTGGCACGGGCGGGCACGGGCGACGTGCTGGCCGGCGCGATCGTGGGCCTGCGGGCCCAGGGCGTTGGGGCGTACGAATCGGCGGTGCTCGGCGGTTTCCTGCATGGCCGCGCAGGGGAGTTGGCGGCGGAGACGCTGGGGACGACCGCGTCTGTCCTGGCAGGCGACGTGGTCGAGGCGTTGGCGATGGCCATTGCCGAGTTGGAGGCGTTGCCGGCCGGCAGCTGAAGGTGGGGCGTTCGGACATGCATTGGACCGAGGCGCAGCGAACAAAGCGCCTCGGTCCGCTTGTGCTTCGACGGATTGTCCAGGGGTCAGACCCCAGAGTGCATCAGGAAGACGCCTTCTTGCCCGGGTCGAACGCCTTGCTGATCTTGGATTTCTGCTCGTCCAAGACGACCTGACCGCGCTGCTTGAGATCCTCGGCCCGGGTCTTGGCTTCGTGGGCCAGCTCCTCGGCCTTGGCGCGCGCTTCCGACGCCGTCTGGCCAACCTGGTCCTTCAGCTCGATGCCCTTCTCGCGAATCAGGGTGCGGGTCTCCTCACCCGACTGAGGCGCAAGGAGCAGGGCGACGACGGCGCCGACCAGGCCACCCACGACGAAACCGGTGATGAACGCCCCAAAATCGCTATCTCGATCAGACATGAGAACCCTCCTGGCAAGATATCAGGCTCACTTGGACCGTCCCATTCGGAGCAGGTCCAAGGCGCGCCGTGCTGCCGCCACGGAGCTATTGGCCTTGATGACCGGCTGGACAACGTTGTTGCTGAGAAACGCGGTGGTGCCGCGGAGTGTATTGAGGGTCTCGGTCGTCGACTGCAAGATGGGCTTGACCTCGTTCTGCAGCAGCGCGGTAAGCTTGGCGAGCTGGACGATCAGGATGATCATTGCCAGGCCGATGAACATGGCCTCGACGGCGACCAGAATGATGACGATGTCGCGGAAGTTGGCTGTCTGCCCCGGATTGCGGAGCATGGCAATGACGGCGACAATCGCAGCGACCAATATCAGAACGACAAAGGTTATTCCCCCGGCGACTATCCCGCGTTGGTGGCGCGTCATCCCACCGGAAGACGGGGTCTCATGTGCGGGTGGGGTCGCAACCGGAGGCATGTCGGACATCGCAAGGATTATAGCATACGGTCATTGAACATCTGAGTGAACCGTGCCGATATGGGATAATGGCGCGACTGGGAGATTCTGACTAGGACACGAGGATTGGTTTGGCGACCCGCCATGTGATCTCGCGCCGAGGTTTTTTGAAGCTGGGGGCTGCCGCCGCCGCCGGGCTTGCCCTGCATGGCTCCAGACTGGCCCCGCCGCCGCAAGGTTTCCCCAAGGTGGACCTGCTCGGGCGAGTGGCCATTCCGGGCAAGGTTGAGGTCAAAGTCCGGCCGGATGTCAACTCGGCGACAGTCCAGACCCTCTACGAGGATGCGGTCGTGCCCTGGCTGCGCGAGAGGGCCGCGCCGAACTCGAAACCGTACTACATCAATCAGCGCTGGGTCGAGACGGACACGGGCTTCATCTGGTCTAGCGACCTTCAGCCGGTCCGCAACTTGCCGAATGTCCCCCTCGACGTGCTACCGGAGACGGTGATCGGTACGGGCATGTGGACTGAAGTGACGGTTCCCTGGGTAGACATCGTGTTGGACAATCCGCCGGCAAGGTCGCCATGGCTCAAGGAGGCGGTATCGCCTCGTTTGTACTATAGCCAGATCCTGTGGGTGGACCAGATCAAGAAGGACGAGCAGGGACAGGTCTGGTACCGGGTTAATGAGAGATTCGGGTATGGGGACTTGATGTGGGCGCATGGCGAGGCCTTCCGCGTGGTGGTTCCGGAGGAGATGGCGGCCATCAACCCCGACGTCCAGGACAAACGAGTTATCGTCGACGTCACACGGCAGACTCTCGCCTGCTTCGAGGCCGGCACGGAGGTCTACTTCTGCACGGTCTCGACGGGGGCGAAGTTCAACTCCTTGGGGGAGGTAGTGGCGAAGTGGGCCACGCCCGTCGGCGCGCAGCAGATCTGGCGCAAGACGGTCTCTATACATATGAGCGGTGGGACGACTGGCGGAGGCTACGATCTGCCCGGCATCGGTTGGTCGACGTTCTTCAACGGGATCGGCACCGCCATTCACTCGACGTTCTGGCACAACGACTTTGGAACGCCGAGGTCGCATGGTTGTGTCAACGCTAGACCGGAGGATGCGAAGTGGGTCTTCCGGTGGACGCTGCCGCAGGTTGAGCCGATCCCGGGTGACGTGACCGTGGGAATGCCGGGAGGGACGATCGTCGAAGTGGTAGAGAGCTGATCCCGAGAATGGGCGCTAGCGCGGCTGGCCTGTCGCCGGGTCGACGGCGGTGTCGATCCGGCCTTCTGCCAGGGCTGCGCTCGTGTCCTGCAGGAGGCGCATTCGACCGGGGCTGACGGCCCCGGGTCGTAGGTCGACCAGACCGGGCTGCAGAGGCAGGCTCCTGCCGCCTTGTCCTTCGAGCAGCCCCTGCCAGATCTCCCGGAGCGCAGGATCGGGGTCGGCGATAACCGTACCCACCCAGCGGGCCTTAACCGAATCAGGCGCTGCAACCTCTCCTATCATGTCCACCCCGAGCGCGGCCAGTCGCATGAGCGTTGCCGCATCCGCACCGACCACATACACGGTCTGAATGCCTTCTGCTTGCAGGGTGGCTGCATCCGTGGCCGGCGGGAGCGCGACGGGATACGCCGTGAAGGGCGGGACGTTGGGCCGGCAAAGGCCGCAGTAGTACGTGGCGCCGTTGAGGAAGGCAAGGCTGGCGGCCGAGCGAGATGGGGAGTCATCAGGAGAGACGACGGCGACGCGATAGTTGGGTGTGACCAAGGCTGCCAGGTAGCCGGCGAGGAAACCGAGTTCGTCGGGAATAGGGCCGTCCGGCCCGATGAGGGACAGATTCGGGCCCGGCTCCAGGCCGGAGATGCCTACGGCGACGAACTGACTTTGGGGATAGCCGGCCGGATCGGCGGCACCCAGGGCGACCTCGCCGACGGCAATGACAATGCGAGGCCGGGTAGACAGTTGCTCGGGAGTGAGCGCATCGGTCGACTGCAGGCTCAACTGCGATGTCGCGGACAGATCGGTCAATGATTGTCTGAGCCGCGAAACCAGCGCCGGATCGGCAGAAGGTGGTGCGACGAACAAGACGACGTTCGAGGGTCCGGCGGGGGTTGGGCTGGGCGACACCTCGCTGGCCGGGGCTGGCGGCGTCGGACTCGAGCCGACAGGTGCGGGTGAGAGGAAGTTGCACGCGCTCAAGGTTACGGACAGCAGACACGCACCGAGCAGGTGCAGTCGTGGGGGAAGGCGGCGTCGGGTCATGGGAGGGGTGGCGTTTTGATGCGGCGGACTATGGCTTCGGACGCTGTGGCTGATCGCCCTTAGTTTGACTTGCGCGGATGGCCGGCTTCGGGCCAGCCAAGACCGCGGCGACCACCAGGCCGATGACTGTTGCCAGCAGCGCCGGAAAAAGGTTTAGGCTGCCAACGCGCCAGGCAGTCCAGTCGAGCCATTGGCTGACGAGCTGGCCGACGGCGAATGACACCCAGGCCGTGAACACGTACAGTCCCAGCCTGGACAGGCTCCCGCCCCGGACGAGATGGAAAGCCAGGCCGCACGCGGTGGCGATCAAGAACCCAAGAAACGCACCCGGCAGAGTCATAGCAGGATCGTCCCTCCCCCAAGGCAGACCTCGCCCGTGTAGAAGACGGCGGCCTGCCCGGGCGCGACTTCGGCCAGCGACTCGGCCAGGCGGACCTCCGTCGCGCCGGACGTCGAGTCGATGGTACACGACACCTCACGCGAGCGATAACGGACGCAGACGCTCAGCGGCGTCGACGAGTGGGGCGGTCCGCCGGCGATCCACGAGATCGGCGACACGGAGAACGAAGACCGGCCAAGGTACTCGCGCGGGCCGACCACGAGCGTGTCGGAGGCCGGGTCCTTGTGCAGAACGTACAACGGCTGCGGCGCGGCGATACCCAAGCCCTTGCGCTGCCCGATGGTGAAATTCGCCAGACCGTGGTGCCACCCGATCGCTCGCCCATCGGGATCGACGATCGGCCCTCCGTGGCCGGACATGAGTCACTGGGTAGCCAGCAGTTGACGGTAATCCTGTCCGCCGAGGAAACACAGATCCTGACTTTCGTTCCTATCGGCAACCGGAAGTTGAAGGCGCCGGCCGTGTTCCCGAACTTGTTGTTTGGTCAGATCCCCCAAGGGCAACATGGTGTGCCCGAGTTGCACAGCATTGAGGACGCTGAGCACGTAGGACTGGTCTTTGCGGCGGTCGAGGCCGCGCAGCAGGCGCGAGTTCGGGCCATCGTGAATGACACGGGCGTAGTGGCCTGTGGCCAGGTGAGTCGCACCCATGGCCAGGGCGTGGTCCAGCAGAAAACCCCAGCGGATCTCCCGATTGCAGGACAGGCACGGGTTCGGTGTGACGCCCTGCGCATAGCTTTCTAGGAATGGCGAGATCACCTGCGACTGAAAGGTTACCTGAGCATCGAGGACGTAGAATGGAATCCCGACGGTGGCGGCGACATGTCTTGCCATGGCGATGTCATGTGGCGAGCAGCATCGATTGGTTAGGTCCGGCGTGGCCGAGCCGGTTCGGAGCATCAGGCCGAACGCCTCGTAGCCCTGCTCGGCCAGCAATGCGGCTGCGACCGAACTGTCGACGCCTCCGCTCATGGCGACGGCAACGCGCGTCTTCACAGTCACTTTGCCTCAACCCGGGTGCCGCGCAGGCGGGATACGAGGGTCGGAAGAATCTCGATGAAGGAGTCGATCTGTTCGGCCGAGGTCGAACGACCGACGGTGATGCGGAGCGAGCCCAGTGCCCAGTCCCGGGCAAGGCCAATAGCCGTCAACACATCCGAGGGTTCCGGATCGCCAGTCTTGCACGCGGAGCCAGACGAACAGGCGAAGCCGGCCAGGTCCAGCGCAGCCAGGAGCGCGTTACCGTCCAATCCATGAATGGCGAACGAGGCATGGTTAGGCGAGCGATCGCTCGGGTGTCCTGTGATGCGAGCGTCGGGGATGCGCCCGGGGATGTCTTGAAGAAGGCGGTCACGTAGGGTTTGGAAACGCGCGTTGTGCTCGTCGCGCTCGGAGGCGGTCAGGTGGAGCGCCTTCGCCAGCCCGGCGATCAACGGCACGTTGTGAGTGCCGGCGCGCTTCGAGCCCTCTTGCCCGCCGCCGGTCAGGATGGGCAGGAGCGATTGCCCGTCGCGCACATACAACGCGCCGATGCCCTTCGGGCCGTAGAACTTGTGGGCGCCGATGGACATCAGGTCGGCGTTCAACAGGTCGACGGCCACTGGGAGCTGGCTGGCCGCCTGGACAGCATCGGTGTGAAACGGGATGCCGCGGGCACGACAGATGGTCCCAAGCTCGGGGATAGAGTTGACCGTGCCGATCTCGTTATTCGCGTAGATGACCGAGACGACGGCGGTCTCCGGGCGAAGGTGGCGCTGCAGGTCGTCCGGGTCGACGCGTCCGTACCGGTCGACGGGGAGCAGATCGAGCTCGAACCCGAACGAGTCGGCCAGCTGCCGGGCCGTGCGGAGCACCGCATCGTGCTCGACGGGCGTAGTCAGGATTCGGTTTGCGCCGCGACGGGCTCGCTCCGCCATGGCGGCGCCCCGCAGGGCGAGATTGTCACTTTCCGAGCCGCCACTGGTGAAGATGATCTCTGTGGGGCGACAGCGCAGGATGCCCGACACGGTTTCCCGGGCGTCTTCGACGGCGGCTTCGGCCTGCTGGCCCCAAAGGTGGACGGACGATGGATTACCGAAGGTCTGTGTGAAATAGGGGAGCATGACGTCGAGCACGCGCGGGTCGACGGGGGTTGTAGCCGCGTAGTCGAGATAGACGCGTGAGCCCGACACGGGCCGATTCTATCATGACGCGCGGGGCGGAGGCCTATAGTCCTTGCGCTCGGCGGGTGATATTCGGCACGCTGCGCGCAGGTCGGATGGAGCGTGTGTTGCCCGAAAACCGAAGGGTATAATGGTGCGAATGTTCACAAAGAGGAGATGGAATCATCATGCCCACAACGATTGAGTCTGTGTATGCGCGCGAGATCCTCGACTCGCGGGGTAATCCGACTCTCGAGGTTGAGGTGGTCACGTTGGACGGAAGTTGGGGTCGGGCGGGAGTCCCGTCGGGCGCGTCGACCGGAGTGCACGAGGCGCTGGAGCTGCGCGATGGCGACAAGGCCCGTTACCGGGGCAAGGGCGTCTTGCGCGCGGTCGAGAACGTCAACACGCTCATCTCTGAGCTGATCGTCGGCTGGGATGCGATCGATCAACGTGGGATCGACCTGGCCATGATCGAGCTGGATGACACGCCGAACAAGGCCCGCTTGGGCGCCAACGCCATGCTGGGGGTAAGCCTGGCCGTAGCCAAGGCTGCCGCCGGCTCGCTTGGGTTGCCGCTCTTCCGCTACATCGGCGGTGTGCATGCGCACGTCCTGCCCGTGCCGATGATGAATATTCTCAACGGCGGTGCGCATACGGGGTGGCAGTCGACTGATGCGCAGGAGTTCATGGTGATGCCGCTCGGCGCGCCGTCGTTCGCCGAAGGGTTGCGCTGGGGCGCCGAGATCTACCATGCACTCAAGGACGTCCTCAAAGCCAAGGGATACACGGCGTTGGTCGGGGATGAGGGCGGCTACGCTCCGGCCCTGAAGGCAAACGCCGAGGCGGTGGAGGTGATCCTGGAGGCAATTGCGAAGGCCGGCTATCGCGCAGGTGAACAAATCGGGATCGCGCTCGATCCGGCGGCTTCCGAGCTGTTCGACGAGAAGACCGGCAAGTACAACCTGCGGCGTGAAGGCAAGATGCTGTCGGGCGAGGAGATGGTCGCCTTCTGGAAGTCATGGGTAGATCAGTATCCAATCGTATCGATCGAGGACGGGCTTGCGCAAGATGATTGGGCGAGCTGGAAACTGCTGACGGCGGAAGTGGGCGACAAGATTCAGATCGTCGGAGACGACCTGCTGGTCACGAACCCTGAGCGTGTCCGTAAGGGAATCGCCGAGCACGCAGCCAACGCGCTGCTGGTCAAACTGAATCAGATCGGGACGTTGACGGAGACGATCGAGGCGGTCGAGCTGTGCCAGCGTGCCGGCTGGCGGGCGGTAACCTCGCACCGCTCCGGCGAGACCGAGGATGCGACCATCGCCGATCTGGCCGTGGCGCTGAACATGGGCCAGATCAAGACGGGCGCGCCGGCGCGCTCGGATCGCGTGGCGAAGTTCAATCAGCTGTTGCGCATCGAGGACGAGCTGGCAGAAGAGGCGGTCTACGCCGGGTGGGGAGCCATCCGCCGGTAACGGCCCACGGCCCCTGCCGCTGCTGAGAGGCTCGTATCCAAGGCGGGCCGCACTTGTATGCGGCCCGCTCGTCTTGCCTGCGTGTCAACCCCGAGGTTGAGGGGCCGGCTTGTCTTCCTCGACGAGCGCGCTCTCGGCGCGGAGGCCCGGCGCTGGCGTCCCACACGAAGGGCACACTTTCCACGGCAACTCCATGAGCCGTCCGCACCGAGCACACGGCTTACGTAGGCGTGTGTGGCACGTCGGGCACAGCTGCCAGTCCGGTTGTGTCCGGCCGCCGCATCCCGGGCACACCGGCTTATCTTCGACTTGCGCCAGCAAGGCCTCTTCTTCCAGAGTGTGCTGGTAGACCTCGTCGAGCGTGCGCGGTGGCCGAAGGACCAGGTACACGATCA
>JBGOYQ010000031.1:0-8732 GCA_041479735.1 Anaerolineae bacterium
GAGGCCGCCGTGGAGCACATTCGTCGCGCGAGCCGCGTGTACGTCCGCCGTCAAGCGAATTGGTTCAAGGCCGGCGACGCGACCATTACATGGTTCGACTCCAGATCGGGGGTCGAAGCCGCAGCCGAGACGACGGTACTTACCTGGCTCGATCAACCCGACTGAAGGAAGGAGGCGTTGGTGCTGCTCTACCTGACGATAGGGCTGACGGTCATATCGACCGTGGTCTACCACCTGGCGCAGAAGTCGACACCCGCGTCGGCGCACCCGATCTTTGCATTGGCCGTGACCTATGCCGTGGCCACGCTGGCTTGTCTGGCGCTCCTCGTCGTCTCGCCCTTGCGCAAGGGGTGGATCGAGTCATTCCGTGATCTGAATTGGGCGAGCTTCGTGTTGGCTTTGGCCGTTGTGGGAATCGAGATCGGCTACCTTCTGGCATACCGGGCCGGATGGGCCATCAGCCTGGCCGACATCGCCTCCAATAGTGCGGTCGGCCTGGTCCTGCTCCCCATCGGGCTGTTCTTGTTCAAGGAACGAGTCTCGACCGTCAACCTGGCCGGGGTGGGCGTTTGCTTGGTTGGGTTGATTCTGCTCAACTGGAAGTAGACCTTGGCAGAGAATTAACGGAGGTTTTGTCGTGAGCACGCGCGGTCAAAGGCCGAGAGCGTGAATCCCCAGGAACGTCAATGCCGATACGGCGGCCGTGGCGGGGATGGTCAACAGCCAGGCCACGGCCAGATCGCGCAGGACGAGCCACCGGACCTTGCCAAGCCGCTCGGCCGCGCCGACGCCCATGATCGCCGAGCTCATGACCTGGGTCGTGCTGACCGGGCCGCCCAGCAGGGCCGCGCCCATGATGACGCCCGCACCGGCGATCTGGGATGCGAAGCCGTGGATCGGGCGGATGCGGAAGATCTTGCCTCCCAGCGTGCGGATCAGGCGCCAGCCCCCCAGGGCAGTCCCAGCGGCGATGGCCGAGGCGCTGAGGGCGATGACCCAGATAGGCACGTGAAACGAGGTCAAGTAGCCGCCGGCCAGCAGGCCCATGGTAATTACGCCCATCGTCTTCTGCGCATCGTTGGTCCCGTGGCTGAGCGCCAGCACAATCAGCGTCAGGATCTGGGCCCGGCGGAAGAACGTATTGACATGCGGCGACGCCGCCCGCGAGGCCAGCAGAGTGAGTTTCATCACCAGGAAGCCGACGAGCAACCCCAGAGGGGGCGAGATCAACAGCGCCGCCAGGATCTTCACCAAGCCTCCCGGCTGCACCATGCTCCAGCCACCATAGAGCAGCGCCGAGCCCAACAGCCCGCCGACCAATGCGTGCGACGATGACGACGGCAGCCCGAGATACCACGTCAGCAGATTCCACAGCACTGCGGCAAACAGCCCGGCCACGACCACATTGATCTGAATGGCATTGTCGTGCAACAGTCCCTCGCCGAGGGTCGTGGCGACCGCCACGCCGAAGATGAAGGGGGCTGCGAAATGGGCGGCGGCGGCCGTGTACAGCGCCAGCCTCGGGTTCATCGCCCCTGAGCTGATCGGCGTGGCGACGACGTTGGAGCTATCGTGGAATCCGTTGAGGAAGTCGAACGTGACGGCCAGGATGATGAGAACGATGAACATTCGGCCTCGGACTGGAAGCGGAATCGAGAAGCGGAAGGATAGCAGATCGGCCGCGGCCGGTCAATCGCCGGGCCGAAGGCGCGCCTGCCAAGTGCCCAAGGTATGGACTGCCAGAATCGTCAGTCCGATCGCCAGCCCTGGCCATAAGGCGAGGTGCGGCGCGTCGAACAGGTGCGAGCGTCCATCGTTGAGCATCGCACCCCACTCGGGGATGGAGGGGTCGCCGGCGAGTCCCAGGAAGGTGAGCGTGGTGATGCCCATGAAGGCCCACGCGTAGTTTGTCGTGGCAAGCGATAACAAGTGCGGCCGCGCGTTCGGCAGCAGGTGCCGGACAGCAATCCAGCGGCGCCCTCCGCCCAGCGCCTCTGCCGCGCTTACGTAGGAGCTCTGCCTAAGCTGCAGGAAGATGCTCCGGGTGATACGGGCCATGCCGGGAGTCCCGCCCAGGCCAACCGCCAGGACGACGGTCGGCAAACCCGGTCCCATCGCCGCCACAAGCAGCATCGCCAGGAGGAGCCCGGGAATTGCCAGCGCGGAGTTGGCCGACCACAGGACTAGCCTCTCGATCACACCGCCGACCGCTGCAGCCGCCAAGCCGGCCAAGCCACCGCCGATAAGGCTCAGCGCGCTGGCCAGAACGCAGGCCCACAGGCTCAACCGCCCGCCGTAGAGCAGCCGCGCCAGGAAGTCCCTCCCCAACGCGTCGGCGCCCAACGGCAACCCGGGTGCCGAGGGAGACAGCGCCGGGCCAACCGGCAACTGAGGGCCATGAACTGAAATCAGTGGCGCGAACAGGCTGGCGCCCACAGCCAGACATAACCAGCCTCCGGCCAGCCAGACTCCGACTCCGGCCTTCATGCCGTTCTCCGCAGCCGCGGGTCAAGCACCAGCGACAACACGTCGGCCACAACGTAGCTGGCCGTGTACACCACGGCTGCCAGGATGACCAGCCCTTGAGCGATCGGGTAATCACCCTGCAAGATGGAAGAGATCAACAGACGCCCTAGGCCTGGGCGAGAGAACACGGTTTCAGTCACAACCGTCCCGCCGAACAGGAAGGCGGCCTCGAGGGCGATCAAGGAAATCGCCGGCGGCAGCGCCGGTCGCAGCGCGTGCCAGAGAAGGCGCGGGCCGGGCGAGAGCCCACGCGAGATGGCCGCCAGGATGTAGGGCGCCTTGAGGCTTTCGCGCAAACCAGCCTGGACAACCCGCGCCACCGCGCCCGAAGAGGCGAAGCCGAGGACGAGGGCCGGCAGCAGCAGCCTTTGCAGGGCTGCCATCCACTCGCTCGCACCAGCCCGCTGCCCGACCAGCCCGACGAGCCAAATCGCAAGGATCCCGGTCAGTGCCACGGGCATCGCCGTGGCGAGGCCGGCCAGCCCGCCCGCCAGTCGGCCGCCGAGGCCGCGTTCGTCCCATCCGGCGGCGACCCCCAGGCCGAGGCCGATGGCCAGTGAGATCAGCAGACCGCAGCTCGCCAGCGCGGCCGTCTGAGGCAGCTGTTCGGCAATGACGCCGAGGACCGGCCGGTTTGTGTAGATCGATATGCCCAGATCGCCCCGCAATAGCCGAGCCAGGAATTGCAGGTACTGGATAAGAAGGGGGAGGTCGAGTCCGAGGCGATGGCGCAAAGCCTCGACTTGCTGGGGTGAGGCTAATCCCTGCGACAGCAAGTTGGAGACCGGATCGGTTCCCGTCAACCGTAAGGCCACGAAGGTCAGGCTCACCGCAGCCCAGGCGGTGACGGCACCTTCGAGAGCCCTACGACCGATGGCCGCTAGGGCCCCAAGCGCAGGTCGATCAAGAACGGGAACCATCCTTGGGCCGAGAAGCGAAGGCCCTGGACGCGGCTATTGGCAACGACCAGATCGACGTAATCCCGAATGGGGAGGAGTAGTGCATCCTCGCGCACCATTTGCGCCAGGGTCGCATACGACTTCATCCTGGCCGCCGGATCGAGCGTCGATTGCGACGCCTGGTTGAGCAGGTCGTCGATAGCGGGATCCTGCAGGCCGGTCCAATTGTAGATGCCCTGGCCGGCAAAAAACGGCCGAAGCTGATCGGGGTCGGTGCCGAAGAAGTTCAGGCCGATGGCGTTGTAGGCGCCCTTCTGCTGGAGCGATTTCAACTGGCCGAACCCCGGGGCGATCTCCAGAGACACCTGCGCCCCGAGTGACTTCCAGGCTGCCTCGATCAGCTGGGCAACTTCGGGATTCGATCCATAGTCGGGCGCTACGATGTGCAGGCTCAGGGCGGTCCCGTTTCTCCGGCGTTCGCCTGTGGCAGGTTCCTTCACCCATCCGGCGGCGTCGAGAAGCTGCTCGGCGGCCGCCAGATCGTAATCGGGGAAGGCGAACTCGGAGGTGAAGCCCAGGCTGTTGGCCGCCAACGGCCCTTGTGCCACCGGCGAGTACGGCCCAAATACGGTCCTTACAATCGAGGTGCGATTCACTCCCAGAATGAGCGCCTGCCGCACTTTGACATCGTCGGTGGGAGCAAGGCGGGTGTTGAAGAAGTACTCCAACGGCTGGCCGGGAATCGGGATCGGGTACAGGCGAAATCGGTCCGTCTTCGTCAGCCGCTGCGCATCCTGCGGGGGAATCTCGCCCACGATGTCGACCTGGCCGTTCTCCAGAGCGAGAGCGCGTGTGGCTGAATCGACGTAGAAGCGGAACGTGATCGTCGCGATGCCCGGTCGCGATTGGCGATAGACCGACGGTGCCCAGGCATAATCGGGGTTTGCGGCCAGGGTGAGGTGATCGTTGGGTATGTACTCGACGAAACGATACGGCCCCGTCCCGACCTGGTGGAACTGATAATCCGACGGTCCCCACTTGGTCAAGGCTGCGGGGGATGCCATGCCCAGGTACACCTGCGAAAGCGAATCCAGCAGTGGAGCGAACGGCGCCTTCAGATGCAGTGCAACGGTGTAGTCATCGATGACCTCGACCGAGTCAAGCGGGCCGAGCATGAAGATAGCCTTCTGCGAATGGTTATCCGGGTCGAGGATGTAGTTGATGTTGGCGGCCACGGCCGCGGCGTTGAAAAGGGTCCCGTCGTGAAAGCGGACGCCGTGGCGGAGCGTGAAGGTATAGGTGCGCCCTTCCGGGGTGATCGACCACTTCTCCGCCAGCCCGGGAACGAACTGACCGGTCTCGGGGTCCTGGAACACCAGAGTGTCGTACACCGAGCTCAGCGGGATGCCGAGCTCGGACGAAGCGTTGAGGTGCGGATCGATGCCGGTCGGCGCCAGCGTCAGCCCATAGGCTAGGCTCGTTCCGCCAGACGGGGCGGGCGAGCAGGCGGAGAGCAGCAAGGCCGCCAGAGCGACCAGCGCCATCCGTGTTCGCGGTGTAGTCATCCAAGGTCCCTGGCGATGATCAGGGCGCCGATCAAGCCCGCCTCGTCACCCAGTTCGGCGGGCACCAAGCGCATTCCATCCATGTAAGCCCGGTGCATCACGTGCTCTCGGAGGGCGCGTTCCATGGGCTCCAGCACGATCCGACCGAGCTCGGACACGCCTCCCCCGACGACGATAACCTCGGGGTTGAACGCGTGCGCCAGGCTGGCCAGGTGACGCCCGATCGCCTGCGCCGCCTCCTCAAGGACAGAAAGCGAGAGTGCATCGCCGGCCTGTGCGGCGTGTCCTACGGCAGTCCCGGTGATGGCCTCGACGCCGGGTCGGTCCGCGAGCGAGGAGCGCTCGCCTGCCCGGATGCGGGCGCGTGC
Source organism: Anaerolineae bacterium (assembly GCA_041479735.1). Classification (GTDB taxonomy): domain Bacteria; phylum Chloroflexota; class Anaerolineae; order Anaerolineales; family E44-bin32; genus JBGOYQ01. The sequence continues at coordinate 5,359 of JBGOYQ010000031.1, forward strand.
GGCGCGGGCGATCGCCGGCCCAGCGGCGATGGCTTCCAGATGGCCGATCTGCCCGCAGCCGCAGCGCTCGCCGTGTGGGTCGACTTGCATGTGGCCGACCTCGGCGGCGAGACCGCGATGTCCGAGCAGCAGGCGCCCGTCGGCGATGACACCTCCACCGATCCCCGTCCCCCAGGTCAGGTAGAGCACGTTCTCCGACCCCCGGCCGGCGCCGTATCGCCATTCGGCCAAGGCCGCCAAGTTCCCGTCGTTCCCAAGCGCGACCGGGCAGCCGAAGTGGGTCTCCATCAGTTCTCGCAGCGGGATGTTGATCCAGCCTGGGAGATTCGGGGCGTCTAGGATGAGGCCACGACGCGGATCAAGTGGGCCGGGTGCGCCGATTCCGATTCGTGGACAGGCTTGATGGGGGGGAAGGACGCCCTCGATGGTCTCGATCAGGCGGCCAACGACAACATCCGGCCCGTCACTGGCGCCGGTTGGCACCTTTCGCTGGACGTCGGCCGGAGGCTCGCTTGCGGCGAAGTACGCCGCCCGGATGTTCGTGCCGCCGAAGTCGACAGCGATTGCACCGGGCATGGCGAGAGTATATCATGGCTGCTTGCTGTTTCCCTATGCGTGCCTTAGAATGCGGCCGCCGTGAGTCAGGACATCAGCCCCGTTCGCAAGCAATACCTCGAGATCAAACGTCAGCATCCCGACGCGATCGTCTTCTTTCGTCTCGGCGACTTCTACGAGACGTTCGACCAGGATGCTGAGATCGCCGCGCGCGAACTCGATATCGTGCTGACCTCGCGCAACATCGCCAAGGGAGTCCGCGTGCCGATGGCGGGCATCCCCTTCCACGCCGCCGAAAGCTACCTGGCGCGCCTGATCGACAAGGGATTCCACGTCGCCATCTGTGAGCAGATGGGGGAGGCCCCGATTCGAGGGCTGTTCCCTCGCCAGGTTGTGCGCGTCGTCACCCCCGGCACCGTCGTCGAGCCCGGTCTCTTGCCGGGCGACTCCAACAACTATCTGTGTGCAGTGATAGTGGAAGGCGAATGCCTCGGCGTCGCCTATGCCGACGTCACCACCGGCGAATTTGCCGCGGCCGAGTTCCAGGCGCCAGACCCCCCGGGGATGCTCCGGGTGGAATTGCAGCGGCTTCGGCCGGCAGAGGTCCTGGCGCCCGAATCGCTGAGCCTGGATGAGGTCGGCAGCCTCCATCTCACTCGGCTGCCGGATTGGCGCTTCGAGTCGGACAGGACGGCCCAGCGATTGCGAGACCATTTTGGCGCCTCGACCCTCGACGGCTTCGGATTGGCCGGCAAGCCCCTCGCCTGGCGTGCCGCCGGGGCGCTGGTTGAGTACCTGGCGTCGACACAGGAGGCTGCCCTCACGCTCCTGACCGGCCTGTCGACATACTCGCTCGACGCATTCATGACGCTGGACGCCGCCACCCGACGCAACTTAGAGCTGACCGAAACGCTGCGGGCGGGCGAGGTCAAGGGGTCTGTCCTGGGTGTCATCGACGCGACGCAAACGCCGATGGGGCGCAGGCTGTTGCGGCAATGGATCACCTCGCCGCTGCTCGACATCGCCCAGATCAACCAGCGGCTCGACGAGGTGGAGGCCCTCCACGAGAATGGAATGATCCGCGCCGAACTCCGGCAGTCACTGGCGGGACTTTCCGACTTGGAGCGACTGGCCAACCGGGCGACGGCCGGGATGGCTGGACCCAGGGACCTGGTGGCGCTGCGAGAGACACTGGGGCGGATCCCGGCCGTCTGCTCGATCCTCGAACGGGTCTCGCCGTCGAGCCTGAAGGACCTGCTCGCAGCGATGGATCCGTGCCCGGAGATCCTCGACCTGCTCCAGCGGGCGATCGAAGACGAGCCGCCGGCGACGTTGTCACACCCCGGTCTGATCCGCCCGGGATACTCGGAAAAGCTGGACGGCGTGGTCGACGCCTCCCGCAACGCGCGCGACTGGATCGGGCGCCTCGAGTCCGTCGAGCGTCAGCGGACGGGAATCAAAAGCCTCAAGGTCGGGTACAACAAGATCTTCGGTTACTACCTCGAGGTCACCAAGGCCAACGCCGCCACAGTCCCCGCCGACTATATCCGCAAACAGACGCTGGTCAACGCCGAACGCTACATCACGCCGGAGATGAAGGAATACGAGTCGCTAGTATTGAATGCCGAGGAACGCATCCGCGAGATCGAGGCGGAGATCTTTCGAGATGTGTGCCGGCAAATCGGAGCGCAGGCGACCCGGTTGCTGGGCACGGCCCGGGCTCTGGCGCGGCTGGACGTGGGCGCCGGCCTGGCCGAGGTCGCCGCTCGGCAGGGTTATGTCCGGCCGGAGATCGTCGATGGAGACGTGCTCGAGATCCGCGAAGGGCGCCACCCGGTCGTCGAGGAATTCCTCTCCGGCCAACGCTTCGTGCCGAACGACACGGTTTTCGAGGACGGGGAATTCGTCCGGGTCATCACCGGCCCGAACATGTCCGGGAAGAGCACATACTTACGGCAGGTGGCGCTGATCGTGCTGCTGGCGCAGATGGGGAGCTTCGTCCCGGCTCGGTCGGCGCGCCTGGGGTTGACCGATCGCATCTTCACCCGGATCGGCGCCCAAGACGAGATACACGCCGGCCAATCGACGTTCATGGTCGAGATGGTCGAGACGGCCAACATCCTGCATCACGCCAGCCGACGTAGCCTCCTGATCCTGGACGAGGTCGGACGCGGGACGAGCACGTACGATGGGGTGTCGATCGCGTGGGCGGTGGTCGAGTATGTCCATAACCATCCGCGGTTGCGAGCGCGCACGCTGTTCGCCACGCACTATCACGAGCTGATCCGGCTGGGGGAGCGTCTGCCCGGGGTCAGGAACTACAACGTGGCGGTCTCAGAGGAAGCCGGCCAGGTCGTCTTCCTGCACAAGATCATTCCCGGGGGTGCGGACCGTTCGTATGGCATTCATGTGGCAGAGCTAGCGGGGCTTCCCCGACCTGTGATCAACCGCGCCCAAGAGATCCTTGCCCAATTGGAAGCCGACGCCGGACAAGTGCGCGCCGGCCAGGCGGTGCCCGCGCGCCAACTCAGCTTCTTCCCCGAAACGAATCCGCTCCTGGGTGAACTAGCGGAGCTGGATGTCTCCTCGCTCACTCCCCTTGAGGCATTGACCAAGTTGTACGAATGGCAAACCCGGTTCGCAGGCAAGGAACCTGAGGACTGACGGCGCAGCCTTCAACTACCCGTGGCTTGGCGATCTTCACGCGGGCTTGGGCGAAGCGGGGTCTGGCCCAGTCCGGCGGCAGAGGTCAACGCCTCCGATGATCGGGATCAATCCCGGGCCACCGCATTGCGGGTGCCCTACGACCTGGCAGTGCC
>JBGOYQ010000032.1:0-8606 GCA_041479735.1 Anaerolineae bacterium
ATCACCGGGCAAGACCTGCGCGCCTGCCTATACCACGACATCCACCTGTGCCTGGCGCCGTGTATCGGTGCGGTCGATCAGGCCGGTTATCGCCAAATGATCGCCGACCTGTGCCGGTTTTTGGAGGGGCACACGCAACCGATAGTGGACCGGATGGAGGCCGAGATGGCGCGCGCCTCGGAGGCAATGCACTACGAGCGGGCGGCGGCCCTGCGCGATCAGTTGGCGGCCATCGACCGGGTGGTCGAAGGCCAGAAGGTCGTCTCTCAGGAGAGAATCGACACGGATGTGATTGCCTTCGCGCGCGACAAGGATGATGCCTGCGTTCAAGTGTTCTTCATCCGGGGAGGCAAGCTGATCGGGCGGGAGTACTTCGTCGTCGAAGGTACCTTGCAGGCCGAGGACCGAGAGGTCGTCGAGGGCTTCGTCAAGCAGTTCTACACCGAGGCGGCCTACGTCCCCGACCGGGTCTTGCTGCCAACCGAGATCGAAGAGGCCCGGATCATCGAAGCCTGGCTGGACCAGCGCCGGGGCGGCCAGAAGATGCACCTGCTCGTGCCGCACAGCGGCCAGAAGAAGGAGCTGGTCGACATGGCGGCGGAGAACGCGGCCGAAACGCTGGCCATGCTGCGCACGCGCTGGGAGGCGGATCGAAGCAAGCACGTCGAGGCGCTGGCCGAGCTGCAGCATGTTCTGTCTCTGCCGCAACCGCCAAACCGAATCGAATGCTACGATATCTCCAACCTGCAGGGCACCGCCGCGGCCGGGTCGATGGTCGTGTTCGCTCAGGGCGCGCCGGCCAAACCCGCCTATCGCAAGTTCACCATCAAGAGCGTGCACGGGCAAGACGATTTCGCCAGCATGGAGGAGGTGCTCGACCGGCGCTTCCGGCGTTGGCAGATCGCCTCTGAAGAAGCTGCCAAGCCAGGGGGCAAGGTCGATCGGGCCTTCGGGCTGTTGCCAGACCTCCTGATCGTCGACGGCGGCAAGGGACAGCTAGGGCGGGCCGTGGGGGTGCTCCATCGCTACGATCTGGCGCAAGCGGTCCGCGTGGTCGGCCTTGCCAAGGGTCACGAGGAAATCTACCTTCCGGGGCAGACCGATCCGATCGTCTTGCCCAGGCGTTCCCAGGGCTTGTTTCTCATGCAGCGGATTCGAGATGAAGCCCACCGCTTTGCCCTGAACCAGAACCGGGTCCAGCGCAAGAAGACCGGCCTGGCGTCGCAGCTGGAATCCATCCCCGGGATCGGGCCGGAGCGCCGCAAGGCGCTCTTGCGTGCCTTCGGTGATGTGGCCGGGATCCGCCAGGCGCCGGTCGAGAAGCTGATGGCCATTCCAGGTATCAACCGCCAGTTGGCCGAACGCGTCAAATCGGACTTGTAGGGAGGCGCGGATGCCCGTAGCCTGGATCGTCGATGACGACGACGAGATGAGCCAAGCGGTGAGGCTGATGCTGCAGCTACTCGAGTTCCGGGTCGAGAGCTACCGCGAGGCCCGCAGCGCTGCCCGCCTGCTCTTGCAGGGCACTCGGCCGGACGCCTTCATCCTCGATATCAACATGCCGGAGGTCAGCGGGATCGACTTCCTAGAGTTCCTGCGTATGCGACCAGAGCTGCGACAGATCCCGGTCGTCATGCTCTCGTCGGAGACAACCGACGTCCAGGTGGATCAGGCGATGCAGTTGGGGGCAGATGCCTTCGTCTTTAAGCCGGTGACGCTTGAAGAGCTCCAAGCCGCGCTGAAAAAGGCATTCCAGGCGCACCCGTTCCGACGGCCGGTCTAATGGTCTGAGGAATTGGGCGGTTGCGGAGAGATGGATTCGTAGACGTGGTGGTTGGGAGTTCGCCCCAACCACCACGTCTACCATTTCACAACACCCTCACACGAGTGTCTCGCAATCTACTCGGGTCGGGCGCCGCCGGGTCATACGTTCGGGGCCATCGCGGGCTGGCTCTGATTGCTCCCCATTGAATGGCTCGAGAACTGCCAACGTCGGCATCCTGCGTCCGCGATCTGCATCCCTGCGAGAGCCTATGTGCCGGCTGGGGGCGAGTCGCGGGGAGGCTCGATCAGGATGCCGATCCGGGCAGCCGCGGCGCACAGGGCCGGCCAATCGCGTTCGCGCACGAGGACGGCCGTTGGCCCGAGGGCTTCGCCCAGATAGCGTGCCGTGGTGCGCTGCTGACGGAGTCCATCCAGGTCAGCGGCCTGATCGACGCGCAGGATGAGCTGGCGTTCGATTCTCGCCGGAGTCCCGTGGGCGATAGCGCGTTCGATGGCCTGGCGTAACCCATCGGGGAGTCGCCGTCGAGAGGCCGACTCGAGCAGGCTGATGACCTGGGCCGCCCCGAGACCCTGCGCAACCGCAGCTTGCAAGGACGAAGGACTCAAACGGTATGCGAAGACAGGAGGGGTTGCGGGGTCCCAATCGCAGATGCGGGCGATCTGATAGCGCAGGCTGCGAGAGGCCGTCGCCGGTATCGCGATCCGGCCATCGGGATAGACCGCGGCGAGGGCCGGCTCGTCCTCCGGCATCGGAGGCACCCAGGCTGTATCGGACAGGGACGCCGCCAGGCTGGTCTTGCGAAAGCAGGTCACCGCGTCGCCTCTCGCCCCCAGCCCGAGATCAAGAGCGCCCAGCCAATGCAGTGGACCGGTGATCAGAAAACGCAGGTAGGCGCCCTCAACCTCATCCCAGTGATCGAAGCCTCGCAGGAAGGCCCCTGTCTCGACGTCCTGCAAGTACCAGGCGTCGAAATCACCCCCGGGCCTCTGGAAGCCAGGGTCATGGCTGTGGATAGCTTCGATCCAGGCCTGCAGGTCCCACCACACTCCCTCGGGGATAGTGACGAAATGGGCCAGGGCAGCCTGGCGTGAGGCAGCCGGATCGTTCGGCCAGCCCTTCGTACCGCTGGCCAGCCTTGGTGTGCGAGCGAGGTCATTCCAAAGCCTGCTCGATCGCCACGCCAACAGCAAACGCAGGCACGCCTCCGGGCGCGGTAGATCGAGGAATGAGCGGACCGGCTGCGCCTGAGGCCGGAGCGAATCGGCGTCGATGATCCCTTCGCCGCGAGCCAGCGTCAAGAGCATGGGCGCGGCGACCGGGCGGCGGAGGAAGGGAGCCAGCGACTCATCCCATCCGGCGTGCGGGGGCGTGCGGGCCGTCCTGCGGCGCAAGGCCGCCAGCAAGCTGGTGGCATCGTCGGCGGCGGTCCAATCGCCAAGCCGCGTCGCCAACGGCGTCGCGGCCGGCCGCCCCGGAGGCACCGGGCGCGCGCGGACGTGCGGCTGCAGCCGCTCCAGCAGATCTGATGGAATGAAGATGAATTCCTGAGGGCCGGTGGTGGTGTCGGCGAAGGCGCGCGCGATCAGCCCGCGGTACCACAAGGCTTCGACCGGGCTGGGGCTGCGCCAGGGCTTTTCGCGATCGCGGCGGCCCGGGCCCATCTCGCGCAGTTGTCCGTGCCGGCGTTCGAAATCGGCCAGCGGCGCCCGACCGCCGCGCAACAGGAGGGACTCGAAGGACCGCTTGGCTGCGGCCCCGAGGCTCCCCAATGTCTCCTGCAGCCCGTCCGGGTCGAGCATCGCCTCGGCCAGCGCCTGAGCTGTGTGGATGGGCGGCCCGGCCGGAAGGTCCAATCCCCAGAGTTCAGCCAGGATGCGCAGATGGCCCAGGTCGTGGTCCTGAAGTGATCGCAGGAGAGTCTGCATAACGGCCTGGCGCCCACCGAACGCACGCGCAGGGTCAGATGATGACCTCAAGCGCGCCGGGCAGGACCTCGACCTTGAGCTCGGTCACGGACGAGGTGAAACCGGCGACCACTTCGCCGTCGGCATGGATGGTCATGGGCTTGGCCAGCTTGAGGTCCAGTTCGCGGAACTGGCCAAGACGGATCTGACGGAAGCGCCCGTGGGTCCCGTTCATGACCTCCGGGATGAGGCGGAACATCATCAGGCGCGAAACGTGCTTGATGATGACATAGTCGAGGGTGCCGTCGTCGGGCTTGGCGCCGGGAGCGACGAAGAAGCCTCCACCCTCGCGCGGGCCGTTGCACAGGGTCAGCATCAGCGCCTCTTGCTCGAAGGCCTCCCGGTCGGTCTTGATCGTCATCAGGGGCGCTTCGTGGTTTCGCAGGATGGTGAGGATGACGGCCCACAGGTACATGGCGAAGCCCTGCAGGCGCGTGCTCTGTAGCGTCCGGATGGTCACCGTGGCATCGAAGCCGATCCCGAGCGTGTTATCCCAGTATTCCGTCCGGCCGGTATTGTCGGTCAGCTTGCCCAGGTCGAAGCGACGCGGCTCGCCGGTAAACAGGCGCTGCATGGCCACCTCGGGTTCCTTGGAAATACCGGCGTTGGACGAGAAGTCGTTGCCCGAACCGATGGGGACGGAGGCCAGCTTGGGCCGATGCTCGGCCGGAACGCGCATCAAGCCGTTGACCACCTCGTGAACCGTTCCGTCGCCTCCGAGGGCGGCAACGACGTCGTAACCCTCCCGCGCAGCTTGCTCGGCCAGTTCCGTGGCGTGGGTCGGATACTCGGTCGCAGACCAGGAGGCGCCGCCGGAGCGTTCGATCAGGCTCTGCAGCGAAGCAGCGATCTCCCAAGCGCGACCGCGTTGGGCATGTGGATTGAAGATCAATTTGACGCGAGGACCCATGGTTGTGCCTCCCTGTCGGCGGCAGTTAGCGCCTGGACGCCGGGAACGGTTTCGCGGGGAAGCCCGGCGCATCGGTCAGTCAGCCGATTCGAGGCCTCCTGAGGCGTGAGGCTCGACTCGCGGACGATGTTCGGGCGCGGACGGATCCCGGAGTGGCCATGACCGGCCCAGGCCTGCGCAGGAATCAGATGCGGGTAGTCAGACATGAGGTTTGGGGCAGGCTGGGACGAAGGCGAGAGAGAAGCATAAGGCGGACGGCGATAGTCACGGCCTGGCTCACCCGATCGATCGGCTGCGGTACGCGTCGCCACGGGCCTCGCTCTCCGTCGATCCTGCTCGGTCGGTCGCGCCCCACAGGAGCATAGGGGATGCCTGTGAACCCTCACCGGCCCCGGGGGATGCCGGATTATAGCCCAAACCTCCCACGTTGCTCCGATTTTTCGCCTGGCTAGTACCTTTTTTAAGTGGAACGCCGATTGACTCCCTTGAGTCTGGTCCGTAGATTCAATGCAGAGCCTCAGGCCATCGTGTGGACTGCTAGCCCCTGTCGGCCGTGGCTGTCTTCAGCCTAGCTGCCCAAGCCGCCTTCTCGGGTGACGTTGGGGATCGATTAAAGCTGTGCGGCTGGAGGACATGCCCTTCCCTGCGGCGTTCTGATACGGGGGCCTTCCGGCAAGAGCGGCAGTGCCGGCCGTCACACGAATGGCAGGGGGCTCATCCTCTTTTTGAGTACCACCGGCGGAACCCGCAGCCTCGCTTCTGCTTCGAGCCTGGCCTCGGGCCGTCAACCCTTGTCCACGTCGTCTGGGTCCAATAGCCTTGTCAGGCGGCCGAGTAATTCATAGGCTATGGATTCGCCGCCGGGGCTCATCATGCGGACAATTGTCTGCGATCCGAAGTTGAACTGATCCCGCGTCCCCGCAAGGCTTCGATAGACGCTTTCGCCCACCAACAGGTGAGGCCCGTCGAGGGTCATGGCATACCGCTGCAGATCGCCGGCGGCTTCGACGGCTTCGCCCGGACCATCGCTGCCGGAGGGGATGCCAGGATCGCCACGGGCTGCGATCGTGCCGGTCGAGATCCCGATCGCTATCTCGAGGGGAGGCAGGTCGTGAGCAGCCCGGCGCCGATTGAGCTGCCGGATGAGCTCGAGCACCTCGACCGCGGCATGCGCTGCGAGCAAAGCGCTGACGTGCGTGGGCAGAGGCTGGGGGGCGATGCCGAAGGTGGCGCTGGCTGTGGCTGGATCGAGGATGCTCGTCACGCCCTGGTGAGAAGCCAGGATCGGGAGGACCGACGAGAAGAACAGGCGCATGATCGCCAGCCGCTCGTCTGGGTCGTGTTGCCTATCCTGGCGGTCCCGCAGGCCGACGAACAGCACCGTTCCTTGCGATACCGCCGGCGCCTCGGCCGATGGGGGTACCTTCTGACCTAGGGTGGGCGGCCCGGCCGAGGTCGCCGGGGCCGGCGTCGAGTACGGCACCACATCGGTGGCCGAAGGCACGGCAGCCAGTTTGCGCAACCTGGTCGGCGTGCGCTCGTCGACGGCGCGAAAGGTCAGCTTGAGCGCCGGGATCAAGGCGAGCATGCCGGCGGCGCCAGTGATTAGGAACGGTGCCCGAGGGCCCAGCCCGACCCAGAGCTGGCTTCCCAGCCACGGGAAAGGCAACGCCACGAGACCGAGCATGGTGATCCACACGCCATAGGTGATTCCCTGGAGACGCCGCGGGACCGCGCGGGCGATGATCGAGCTGTAGGCCGGGTCCAACAGGGCGTTGCCGACCCCCAGCAGCACCCAGGCGAAGGCGAAGCCCCAGAAGCCGACCACGACGCCGAACGCGAGAAACGAGTTCGCCAGCGTGAACAGGCCCAGCAAGATGACGACGCGCTCGCCGGTCCGATCGACCAGCCAGCCGGCCGGATAGGCGGCCAGGGTGGCGGCGATGCCGAAGATGCCATCCAGCAGGCCGATGCTTTGAACACTGATGCCGGCCACCTCGCGCAGGTAAACCGGCATCAGGTCGAACGACAGCCGGGTGGCGATCTCACGCGAGCCGTCGCTGACCAGCAGCCAGGTGATGATGCCTCCGGCCCCGATCAATACGACCATGTTGGCGACGGAAGCGCGCCAGGAAGACCATGAAGGCCGGTGCTCGGAGGGGCGGTCGGGGGCGGCGCGAACGCTGCCCAGGCCGGCGAAGATCACCCCGGCCAACGCGTAGGTGACGGCCGCGGCGGCGAACATGGTCCGGAAACCAAGGTTCTGGGCCAGGTAGCCGCCGACCGGGGGGCCGACGATCCAGGCCAGCATGATGATGCCCTGGGAAAGGCCGAAGACCCGGCCGCGAGTGTCATCGTCCGTGTGTTCCGCGATGTAGGCTTTGTAGGAGGGGTAGCGGAGCGCGGCGGTCACTGCGTGCACCGCCGGCCCGAGCAGGGCGAATTCCCAGGTCGGTGCAAACACGTACGGCAGGTAGCCTAGGACACCCGCCAGGCACGCGATGAAGAGCGAGCGCAGCCGGCCGATCGAGTCGGACAGCCAGCCGCCGGGGATGCGCAGGAAGAGCGGGAAGATCATCGCCAGCGTGAAGAACAGTCCGACCTGCGGGATGCCGGCGCCGAGCTCGCGCAGATACACCGGGACCTGGACCAAGGTCATGGTGTACGCCGCCTCGGCGATCGCCGTCGCCGCCAGAAAGACCACCAGGCGACCGGTGAGCATCGGCTTGCGAGGATGGGTGGTCATCGCCGTTGGGGAACCCCTGACATTAGTGGTGCGGGAAGCGCCGGCTCGACAGCAAGGCCAAGGGGAGCCGACGAAGAAAGCTGTCCGAGCGGCTCATTTTCGCATCTTCGGTCCGGCAATGCAATTCGGCAGCAAGAGCCAGACGGTCCCGGCGCTGCGGTTGGCGGGCCGCTCAGCCTAGGGCGCTGGCCTCCGGCTCGCCGAGAGTGTGCTGCAGATCGGAGAGCGTCTGGGCCGTGTCGAGAAATCGCAGGGCGTGCATTCCAACGGCCCGTGCGGCGTCGACATTCGCAGGCATATCGTCGACGAACACTGCTTCTGAAGCGTGTACCCCCAGCCTTTCCAGGGCCAGCCGATAGATGCCTGGGTCGGGCTTCATCAGACCGACCTCGGCCGAGGCGATGATGACATCGAAGGCATCCAGCGCGTGCCATCGGTCCTCCAGCCAACGCCGGCCGTCCTTCCAGATGTTGGTGATCAAACCGATCTTGCGGAGGGGGCGTTGGGACCGAATGAAGGTCATCAGGCTCTGATCCATTCGATCACCGGCGAAGAAGTCCTCGCGCAGCCGATCGGCATCCTGTGGCGACAGACCCAGCCGGCGAGCGGCCTCGGCCCATACGGCCTCGGTCTCGGCGCGGCCCAGGGAGGACTGCACGCTGACCGGGTTGTCGAAGACCGCCCGTTCGAGGGCACCGGGCTGCAGGCCCAATCGGCGTTCCCAGGCCGCGCGGGGCTCCCGGTCCTCCGTCCGAAGTAGGACCCCGCCGAGGTCGAAGAGCAACGCCCGAATGGTCATGGGACGATGCCGTTCCGGTCCGCGGCGCTCGGCTTGATCCCCGGCTCACCATTCACGCCTGGCGTGGCACCGCCGGGCACCCAGCCACGTCTTGCGCGCGCCGCGTGACAGTCGGGAACGCCCGTCATGATCGACGGCAGGACGGGGGCTGGAATGAAAGGACAGTTGCTATGCATGTACCTCGCTTACGGGAGGGAGGCGAGTGCGACGGAATGAGTGCGGGTCAGGCACGGTCACCAGGAAAGGCTGCCCTTCACGGCGCGGATCATGTCGGCCAGGAGGCCGTAGGCAGTTGTTTCGGGGCCGGGATTGTGTTCGATGATCGTCAGCCCGGGCAAGGTGTCGAGCTCGAAGTGAACTATGGACGAGGTTCCGTGGACCGACGCCAGCGGGTCGCTCAG
>JBGOYQ010000033.1:0-8573 GCA_041479735.1 Anaerolineae bacterium
GACAGCACATCTTCGGGCAGATCCAATCGGCCGGGGAGATCGATCTCGACTACCCGACCACGGTCGTCCCCCCCAAGAAGTACCTCCTGCCACAGCGCGAGGAGCTGCTGCGGTTCAAGACCGACGGCAGCCTGCCTGAGCTGGTGGAGGATGCCGAACCGACGGTGGTGTTGGGGGTTCACACGTGCGACCTGCACGCCATCCAGCTTCTCGACCGTGTGTTCAGCACCGGCTTCGCGGACCAGGCCTATCGCGCGCACCGCGACCAGACCGTCCTGGTCAGCATCGAGTGCCTCAAGCCCTGCATGCCGCAGTCCTTCTGCAAGAGCATGAACACGCTCAGCGTCACCGATGGGTTTGACCTGCATTTGACCGACCTGGGCGAGGAATACGTGGTCGACGTGGGGACCGAACGCGGCGCCACCTTGTTGAAGGACTTCGAGCCGGCGCGCGACGGGACCGAGGACGACAATCACCGCGTCAACCGCGCCATGAGCGAGAAATGGCCGCGCTTTCCTCTGAGGCTCGAGTTCGACGTGACCGACCTCCCCAGCCTTCTGTCCACCAGTTACGACAGCAAGTTGTGGGATGAGCTCGGTGCCCGCTGCCTGGCGTGCGGCATGTGCACCAACGTCTGCCCGACGTGCTATTGCTTCAATGTCGTCGACGAGGTCGATTTGACGTTGAGCGCCGGGACGCGTTTCCGCGTCTGGGATTCGTGCCAGCTGGACGGCTTCGCCAGCGTGGCCGGAGGTCATGACTTCCGTTCCACTCGAGCCGCCCGGCAACGACATCGTTTCTTCCGCAAGGGCAAGTACCAGACCGACGCGTATGGCCTGGTGGGCTGCGTCGGTTGCGGCCGTTGCGCCCAAGCCTGCCTGGTCGATATCACCCCGGTCGACACGTTCAACGAGCTCCACCGCCGTCGACATCGCCCGGCGGTTGGCAGCGCGGCCAAGGAGGTGGCGGCATGACCACCCCCTTGCAGGCCACCCTGAATGAGCCTTCGATCTACCTGCCCACCATGGCCAACATCGCCGACGTCCGGCCGATGACCAAGATGGAGAAGCTGTTCACCGTCGAGCTGCCCGAGGGGTTGTCGCTCGACCACAAGCCGGGGCAGTTCGTCGAGGTGTCCATACCGGGTGTCGGTGAGGCCCCGATCAGCATCTCGTCCTCCCCCAGCCGCAGCAATGGGTCATTCGAGCTGTGCGTCCGTCGCTCCGGGGACCTGACCGGGGTGCTACACGGCTTCAAGGCCGGCGATCGGATCGGTATCCGGGGCCCGTTCGGGCACGGCTTCCCGATCGAGCGCTTCCGGGGGAAGGACATCCTGTTCGCTCCCGGAGGCCTGGGCTTGGCACCGGCGAGGTCGCTGATCAACCAGGTTCTGGACGAGCGCGGCAACTTCGGGCGCGTGATCATCCTATACGGCGCCCGCAACCCATCCGAGCTCCTGTTCACCGACGAGCTCGAGCGCTGGGGCTCGCGCAGCGACGTCGAGCTGCTCTTGACGGTCGATCGGGCCGACGAGGGCTGGTCCGGCAACGTCGGCGTGATCACGACCCTGTTCCCCAAGATCGAAATCCATGCGCGCAACACGGTCGCCATCACCGTCGGGCCGCCGGTCATGTACCGCTTCGTGCTCATCGAGCTGCTGGGCAAAGGCATCGCCGACGGCAACATCTGGCTTAGCCTGGAGCGGCGGATGAAGTGCGGCGTCGGCAAGTGCGGCCATTGTCAGATCAACCACCTGTACACGTGCCAATCGGGCCCGGCGTTCTCCTATGCCGACATCAAGCATCTCGCGGAGGCGCTGTGATGGCCGCCAGACCCAAGGTCGCCTTCTTCGAATTCACCAGTTGCGAGGGCTGCCAGCTGACCGTCGTCGACTCGCTCCAGCTCCACCCGGAGCTGCTGGAGGCCGTGGAGATCGTCCGGTTCCGCGAGGCCATGAGTGAGAAGGGCGACGACTACGCCATCGCCTTCATTGAGGGATCGTGCAGCCGCGCCAGCGACGAGCTGCCCATCAAGGCCATCCGCGAGCGAGCGGGGGTCGTCGTCGCCCTGGGCGCGTGCGCGCACCTGGGCGGCATCAATGCCATACGCAACCGCCAGGATCTGAACGACGTCCGGCGGTACGTCTACGGGGACAAGGCCGAGTGGTACGAGACGTACGCCCCACGTCCCATCTCCGCCGTGATCCCGGTCGATGCCGCCATCCCCGGCTGCCCGATCGACCGCACCGAGCTAGTCCGCACGATCAAGGCCGTGCTGCAAGGGCGCACACCCAGGTTGCCCGAGTACCCCTTGTGCGTGGAGTGCAAGCTCAAGGAGAACGTCTGCCTGTACCTGCGCGGCAAGACCTGCCTGGGCCCGATCGTGCGCGCCGGCTGCGACGCCATCTGCCCAACGTACGGGGACTCATGCGAGGGATGCCGCGGCCTGATCGCCAACCCGAACATCGATTCGCTCAAGGCCGTCCTCCACGAGCACGGCCTGAGCGTCGATGCGACCATGGCGAAGATGACCCAGTTCCTGACGTACCAGCTGATGGAAAGCGAGGCGGCCGGCAATGGCAGCGTCAAGCGTTAAGATCGACGTTCACCACATCACCCGGGTCGAGGGTCACGGCACCATCGTGGTCGACGTGAAGAACGGCCAGCTCAAGCAGTGCGAGCTGGAGATCCCCGAGACGCCCCGCTTCTTCGAAGCCATGCTCCGCGGTAGGCCGTACGGCGAATCGTCGCACATCACCTCGCGCATCTGCGGCATCTGCGCCGTCGGCCATGCCACGGCATCGCTCCGGGCGACTGAGAATGCGCTGGGGGTCGAGCCGAGCGAACAGACCGTCCTGTTGCGCAAGCTCAACTTCCACGGCGAGATGCTCGACAGCCACATCCTGCACGCCTACATGCTGGTGGCGCCCGATCTGCTCGGCGTCGGCAGCGTCATCCCGTTGGCGAAAACGGCCCCTGACGTCGTCCTGCGCGCCTTGCGGATGAAGAAGCTGGCCGGCGACCTGTGCGCCGCCATTTGTGGCCGGCATACCCATCCGATCGCCATGACCGTCGGCGGGTTCACGCACTATCCTTCGGTCGATCAGCTCGTCGGGCTGCGCGAGCGTCTGGAGGCGATGCGGCCCGACGTCGACGCGACCGTGGAGCTCTTCCAGAAGCTCAAGCTGCCGGCTTTCGAGCGAGACACCGAATACATCGCGCTGCACAAGGATGACGAGTACTGTTACATCGACGGCGAAATCGCCAGCAGCGACGGCGGCCGGTGGACGCTGGACGAGTATCGCCAGGTGACCAACGAGTACCTGGTTCAATACTCATCCGCCAAGCGCTGCCGCAACCAGCGCGAGACCTACATGGTCGGCGCGCTGGCCCGGGTTAACCTGAACTTCGACCAGCTCCATCCCAAGGCCAAGGCAGCCGCGGCGGCGCTCAATCTGAAGCCGAAATGCATCAACCCCTACATGAACACGGTAGCCCAGGTCGTGGAAATTGCGCACTGCTTGGAAGACGCCATCCGGCTTACGGACGTGCTGATCGCACGCGGGATTGTCTGGGAGGAGCCGGCCAAGCCGGCGCGGCTGACAGGTGAGGGCGTCGGCGCCTGCGACGTGCCGCGCGGTACGCTATTCCACAACTACGTGATCCAGGACGGCCTGGTTTCCGGCGCCAACTGCATCATCCCGACCGGGCAAAACCTGGCCAACATCGAGGCCGACATGCATGCCCTGGTCCCGCGCATCCTTGATCGGCGGCCGGAGGAGATCACGCTCTCGCTCGAGATGTTGGTCCGCGCCTACGACCCTTGTATCTCGTGCTCGACGCACGCTCTGGATGTTCGCTTCGAGTGAGACGCGCTTGACGGACGGGGCGAGCTTCCATGCGCCGGTGACGGTGCCAAGGAGCGAGGTGCTCATCCTGGCCCTGGGCAATCCGCTGCGCGGCGATGATGGCGTCGGCGCGGCCATCCTGTGCGCCTTGCAGACACACTCCGAGGTCGCCGCGGTTGACCTGGTTGACGGAGGCACGCCGGGGCTCGAAACCCTGCTGATGCTGCAAGGCTACCGGCATGCTATCATCCTGGACGCGGCCGACATGGGGCAGGCGCCGGGCACGTGGAGGCGGTTCACACCGGACGAGGCCGGCTGGCAGCCGCGACTGCTCGGCGGATCGCTGCATGACGCCGGACTGGCCGAGGCGCTCTCGCTGGGCGCAGCGCTCAGGACATTGCCGCAGTCGATTGTCATCTACGGGATTCAACCCGCGGCGATCGGTTGGGAGCCCGGCCTCACCCGCCTTGTCCAGGAGGCAGTCCCGGCCGTGGTCGACGCGGTACTCGACGACCTTTGTGGCGCGTTGCGCCCCGACAATGAGGACATGTGAGATGGCAAGAATCTTGGTCATCGACGACGATCCGGACATGGTCCTGGCCACGCGGCTATGCCTCGAGAGCGCCGGTCACGAAGTCGAAGCGGCCGGCGACAGCGAGGATGGTCTCAAGAAGCTGAAGGCCTCACCTCCGGATCTGATCGTGCTCGATGTCATGATGGATTCCGCCACAGCCGGATTCCAGCTCGCGCTCAAATTGCGCGGGCCCAACCCGGATCCCGCCCTTGGCCGGTTTTCGAAGATCCCCATCCTTATGCTTACCGCCATCCACACAACGACCCCGCTGCGGTTCGGACCCGACAAGGACTACCTTCCCGTCGACGATTTTGTCGACAAGCCTTTCGAACCCGACGATTTCTTGCACAAGGTCGAGGCGCTCCTGAAGCGCTAACGCCGCCGTAGGCACCGTCTTTCTTTACGGAGCTCGAGCCGTGTGGTAGAGCGATCCCTGGGGTCCTACCAGCCAGACGCGACTCTTCCTCGCGACATCGCCAGCACCAGTTCCCGCCTTATCCTGACGCGATGGGCGGCGGGGGCGGTCGTGGTACTGGCGACGGTATTGTGTTCGCGCGTGCTGGGCCTGCCCCTCCCTGAGACGCCCCTGGTCGCCACCGGCGGCGTCATCCTGCTGTACAACGCCGTGTTTGTCCTCCTCTCCCACCGGGCATACTCGCCGCAGCCAGACGAATATCTGCGACGGATCCGGCGCCTGGTCATCCTGCAGGTCGGCCTGGACTGGATCTCGATGGCCGTGTTTCTCCACCTGACTGGCGGCGTGACGAGTCCGGGCATCCCACTGTTTTTGATCCACATGCTGATGGTGACCATCCTGCTGCCGGGGCCTTCATCGTACGTCTACGTGGCCCTGGGCATTGGCGCGGTCGCCACCTTGGCCGGCCTCGAGGCCGCCGGCCTCCTCACCCACTACGCGGTCATCCCCGCACTGCCGGCCGGCCTGTACCGCGATCCCATCTACGCCGCGGCCGCCGTGGTGTTCTTTGGTATCGCCGCACTGGCCACGGTAACGCTTGCGGCCTCGATCGTCACGCGCCTGCGCGAGCGCGAACGCCAGATCAATGGCCTGTTCCAGACCACCCGGGCCGTCTCTTCGACCCTTAGCCTGCCGGACGTGCTCCAGTCCCTGGCCGGCGGGGCAGCGATCGCCCTGTCTTCGGCCCGGGCCTCGATCCGCCTCTTGGATGAAACCGGGGAGCGACTGACGCTGGTCGCGGCCTACGGGCTGAGCTCGGCCTACAAGGAGAAGGGTCCGGTCGAGGTCTCGCTGAATCCTCTGGCGCAGGAAGCGCTGGCGGGCAGACCGGTCCTCGTCCGTAACACCGCCGCCGATGACCGACTTCAATACCCCAGGGAGGTTCTCGACGAGGGCATCCAAAGCCTGGTGGTCGTCCCGATCATGGGCCGCAACCGGCCTCTGGGGATCTTGCGCGTGTACTCGGAGCAAGTCAACCGCTTCTCGGCCGCCGACGCCGAGTTTGTCATGACCATCGCCCGGCAGGGCGCCGTTGCCATCGAGAACGCCATGGCCCACGAGGCCTTGCAGCGAGCGGACCAAGAACGGGCGCAGTTCGTACGGACCGTGACGCACGAGCTCCGATCGCCGGTCGGCAGTGCGCAGAGTCTGCTGCGCGTCCTGCTGAAGCAGTTGACGGGAGAACTGAACGATCGGCAGCGTGACGTCATCGCCCGCGTCGAAGCCCGGCTAAATGCCCTGATGGCATTGATCAACGACCTATTGGCGTTAGCCGCCTCCAAGACGTCCGGCTTTCAGGAGAAGCCGGGGGCAGTTGAGTTGGAGCCGGCGCTGCGGGTCGCCGTCGAAGTCGGCATCGCCGAGGCCGCCGAAAAACGAATTGCGCTTCGCTTCGAGCCGCTTGGTGACAGGCTGACGGTCCAGGCTACTATTGACGGGCTGGCACTCGTCTTCGGCAACCTGATTGGGAATGCCGTGAAGTACACATCAGAGGGCGGTCAGGTCACCGTCCGTCTGATGAGACAGAAAGACACGGCAGTCGTCACGGTCGCCGACACAGGCATCGGTATCCCGGCCGAGGATATGCCCCGTCTGTGGGAGGAGTTTTTCCGTGCCGGCAATGCTCGCAAGGCCGGAATCATCGGCACGGGTTTGGGGCTGAGCATCGTCAGGCGACTGGTGGAATCGTACGGAGGGCGGATCAGCGTTCAGAGCGTTGAGCGGCAGGGGACGACCTTCACAGTCACCTTGCCTTTGTCATCTGCGAACACTGAACCCGACCCTGACTAGCCCGGTCCCGTCCGCCCTGCAACCCACGACCGCCCCTACGAAGTCCCCTCAGCCAGCCAACCGCGTTCCCAGTAATAGATCCACGCCAGAACCTCGCGCACAGCCAGGGTACTTGCGTTTAGGGCGGAGGCACCAGGCAGCCAGCCAGGGCCGCCCGGTCCCGGCGATTCGGAATGTTGTCGCGAGGGTGAAGGGATCGGGTCCAGTCCTTGTGCGCGCATCGCCGTGCTGGCCCGGCGC
Source organism: Anaerolineae bacterium (assembly GCA_041479735.1). Lineage (GTDB taxonomy): Bacteria > Chloroflexota > Anaerolineae > Anaerolineales > E44-bin32 > JBGOYQ01. Next base: position 6,928 of record JBGOYQ010000033.1, read on the forward strand.
ATGTGCGTCGGCGAGGTCACCAGGACGAAGGCCGGATTGCCGCGCGGCCGCAGCAAGGCGGCGATGGCCAGAGCCTGCTCATGTGTGTCCGTCGAGGCGGATTCTTCCGTGATCTGTGACGCAGGGACGCCTGCGGCGACCATGGCGGCCTTGAGGATTCCGCTCTCCGGATCCGCCTCACCATTCTCGCCGCCCGGCCCGCCCGACGCGATCACCTGAGGGGATCCGAGAAGCTTGTAAAGCCGGGCCGCCTCCAGCGCCCGCAACGCGCCCGCCTCACCCAGGGACTCCACAGCCTGGCCACTCGCGCGGTAAGTCGCGCTTCCGCCCGAGAGGACAACGATCAGCCCCGCGCCCTTGGCTTGGTCGGCGGTGGCAATCGGCTGGTACCCGTCGGCGAGCGCCGATTCCATAGCGCCCGCCACCATCGGCAGCGACAGGACAACATACCCGAGAAGCAGGGCAACGAACCAACCGGTCGCCCAATGGCGGGTCTTGCCCTCGAGAATGAGAAGCAAGACACCGATCGCCAATCCGAACATGAGGAAGGACGTGGAGCCGGGCAAGAAGACAGCTTTGATCAGTTCGACCAGGGAATGCATCGGGGATCCTCGTCAGCTGTTCGAAAGCCCGGCGGGCATGGCGGATCCGCACTCGGGCAGACCGATCGGACGCGGGCGCGGGCGGATTCGCTGCCGATCAGGCGCGCTTCTTGACCAGCGAGGCATACACGGACACGATCTGATCGGCGATCAAAGGCCAGGCGTAGCCTTTGGCGTATTCGGCCGCCTGCCGGCCGAGTCGAGTGCGCAGGAGCTCATCCTCGAGAAGCTGGCGGATGCGGTCGCCGAGCGCGTCAGGATCTTCCGCCGGGACATGAAAGCCGGTCTCGCCGTCGCGAACCAGGAACGCCAGCCCGCCGGTCTCGGAGGCCACGACCGGCCGGCCACAGGCCATTGCTTCCAGCGCCACCAGGCCGAACGATTCGTAGTGGGAGGGGACGACGACAAACTCGGAGGATGCGTAGTAGTACTGGAGCGTATCCTGATCGCGGCGGCCGAGGAAGGTCACTATCTCGCCGATGCCCAGCGAAGTCCTCAGCGTCTGCAGGCGCTCCATCTCGGCCGACATGTCCTGGGGTGAGGCGTCCGGCTCGCCGCCGATCACGGCCACGCAGATCGGGAGGGCCGCGAGAACGCCTTGCACCTTCAAGCGGCTGATCGCCTCGAACAGGGTATCGACTCCTTTGAGCGGCTCGATGCGGCCCACGAACAGGAGCATGTTCTGCCCATTAGGCAGGCCGATGAAGTCCTTGGCCTCGTCGATCGGGATCGGGTAGAACCGGGAAGTATCGACACCGGGCGGGATGACCACGACTCGGCGCGTGTCGGCGTGGTACAACCATTGGAACTGGGCCAGCTCGGCCTGCGTGGCGGCGACAATGCAATCCGCATCGTGCAGCAGACGGCCCTCCGACTCGAGCCGGGACGGCTCAGCCTCTTCTTCCGGGCTACGGGCGACGCGGTTCTTCATCGCCGCCAGCGTGTGGAACATCTGGATGATGGGGACGCCCCACTCGCCCCGCAACTCTAGGGCAGCCAACCCCGAAAGCCAGTAGTGGCTGTGGATCAAGTCATAGTGCAGGC
>JBGOYQ010000034.1:0-8551 GCA_041479735.1 Anaerolineae bacterium
CGGCGACCCGCGTGGCCGGGCGCGTGTAGATGCTCACGAAGGCGAAGGCCCACGCCGCGGTGGCAAGCAATACGCCTACGCCGGCCGCGGCCGCGCCGATGCGGGCGACCTGCCTCCAGCGAATCCGGATGTCCCTGGCACGGTCCCACGCTTCCCACATCCCCCACGCCGCCAGCACGATGAGCGTGGGATACACGGGAAGCTCGTAGCGCATGGAAGGGTTGAACGAGGTCGACTGCCAAATGAAGTAGGCGCCTGTCCAGACAACGGGGATCAAGTGGCGCCGCCAATTCCCTCGGATCATGCCCAGCAGCGCCCATCCCCACCCCAGCCAGGCCGCGATCCCCAAGGGCAGCCCGAGCCCCCACTCGACCATGTTGCGCAGCGAAAACAACACTGGCGTGCGGTTGGCCCATTGCAGATTCGGCGGCATGTCCACATTGCCTGCCGCCTGCGCCCGCTGCTCGCGGATATTGGCTACCCATTTCGGGTTCAGTCCGATCCCGAAGAATGACGGGCCAGAGAACGCATACGGCTGGCAGATGCGGAAGACGACGAACGAGACGACCGCTGCCAGTACCAGGCCGCGGAAGGCTTTCCAGAACTCCTTGTCCCGGTCGACAATAGCTACGGCCCAAATCCTGGGAATGATCGCCAACACGATGACCCCGGCCAGGGCAACGGTGTTGATCTTGGAGGCCATTGCCATCCCGAGGGCCGCCCCGAACCCGAGGTAATCCGGCAACCGTCCACCGTCCAGGACGCGGACGGCGAAATACAGCCCGAGGAGCACGAAGGTGTTGGCGAACGAGTCGACGGTGAAGAAGTGCGATTGCTGGATGAACAGGACGGCGCAGGCGGCCAGGGCCGCCGCGACCAGCCCGACGCGCCGCCGGTAGAGCCTTTCCCCTACGAGGTAGACCAGGAAGACGGAAACCAGATCGAAGAACGCCGAGGCGAATCGGCCGACGAGATGGATCTGATCGTAGCCTGTCTGCCCCAGCCAACCCGCCACCACACGTACCAGGAAGATCGGCAGGGTCCCGTACACGAAGAAGTCATAATGCTGATTCTGCGGATTGAGGGGAGAGGCGTCGGTGTTGAAGTAGGCTGAGATCGAGGCCGGAGGCTGGATGCTGGACTCGACCATGGTCAGGAAGCGTTCGTCAGGGTGGATGTGGGTGTAGTCGTCCCAATTCAGCCCGACGAAACGCAGATAAGCGGCGGCGAGAATGATGAACAGCAGGAGCATTTCAGGGGCCGCCCGCCGCAAGCGTGCGGAGACAGGTTGCCGTACGTCGCCGGTTATGGCTGGTGGTTGCGGGTCGATGGATTCCATGGTCACGGTTGCGGGGTGGGGCTGACTTCGATCCCCGTCTTTGCCGGCACGGAATAGATCAAGAAGTCCTTGCCCTCCAGGGCCGAGGTGTAGCGCGAGAACGTACCGCTGGGGAAGAGCTGCTTAAGGCGCCCGATGCCGTCCGCATCCTTGGGGTTGAGAATGAACAGCTGGGCGCGCTGCTCACCGGCCAGCGTGTCCAGGTCCTTCGGCCAGATGGCGTAGTCAACGGTCGGACGGCCGGCGACGATGGCCGGCATGCGCGTGTCCACCCAATACGGGTAGGCTACCACATGCGCCGTGTCGTAGCTGCCGACCGACTCGGCAAAACCCTGGATGACCTCCCCCATCACGGATGTGTTCCAGGCCGATTTGCGGTACTGATCCGCGTACTCCACGAAGACCAAGCGGTAGTTCAGGGCCGCGGCCGCAATGACTATGACCAGCAACGCGCCGGCTGCGGTCCACCGAGCCCGCGCCCCGCCCCACCATTGGGCTGCCCATCCGGGAAGGGCCGAGAGTGGAAGGGCCGCCACAACAAATATCGGCACGATCGCCCCTGCGGCGCGGTTGGTCGCCGGATTCTCCGACGGGAATGCCAGCGATAGGATCGAGGGCAGCATCAGGATCGGTATCGAGACCAGGACGAACGCGTCCAGCCAATCACGCCGCCGAACGGCGCGGACGATCAGCATGGCCGCGCCGACGTGGAACAGCGCCGCGCTGATCCAATCCAGCGCCGGGCGGTGCGGGATCGAATTGACCCAGACTTCGCCGTTGTCCCAGGCTACCATGCGCAACGCATTCCACAGGTTGGAGAAGAAGATGACGATCACCGAACCAGGCAGCGGCCGCTCGGCCGTGCCGATGCGCGTCAGCGTGCGGAAGAGGAAGATATCCGGCATGTCGATGGCGACGCGGACGAGCGGCAACAGCACGACCAGGCCGACCACCCCCGCGCCCAGAAGCCAGGTGAAGGCTGCCCAACGCCGGCCCCGGGCGGCTCGGTAGAGCATGTACATCCCCACCCCCACGGCGATGGCAATCGGGATCGCCCGCGCCGGGGTATAGCCGTGCAGACCCAGCCCGACAAAGAAGCCGCACCACAGCAAATCGTTTCGGCTCCGGCGGCGCAGGCCGCGGGCCAGGAAGTACAGCGCCGGCGCGACGAACAAGGGATATAGCGGGAAGCGCAGGCCCACCCGGCTGATCACGTTCGGCCAATAGGCAAAGCCGGCCAGCGCCATGGCCACCAGCCCGACCTTGCGGCCGCCGACTTCCTTGCCGAACAGGTAGAGGAACGGCAAGGTCAGCAGCCCGGCCAGGGCCGTCCCGATCTTCAACGTCAGATAGGACACGCCCGTCCCCAGCAGCTGCACCGTGGCCGCCGCGAGGTAGAACTGGATCGCCTCGCGTCCGGTATTGCGCGGGAAGAAGATCGAGTACTTGCCGTTGAGGACGTCGACCACGTCCAGAAGCTTCTCGGCGTGATCACTGACCATCTCGGGTGGCACCGATGATAGCGATGCGAAACGAAACCAGGCCGAGACGGCGAAGACAGCCACGAACCCAAGCGCCCAGGCGTCAAAGGTGACATGGATATTCGGCGCGGAAAGCCAGGCACGCACCCTGGCCCTGAGGGCGCCGATCGAGATGTCGCCTTCCCAGAACGCCAGCATGATGCAGACGATGGCGCCGAACCAGAAGACCAGCGTCGAAGTTTTGAAAGTGTCATCGCCGGAGGCCAGCAATGTCAGGACCGATAGGATGGCCGCCAGTGCCAGGAGTACAGGCCGCAAGGATAAGGGGCGGATTTCGGCTGTCGAAGACGACAGTCGGGCGAAGGGGATGTCGCCGGCCCAAACCGCCCATCCAGCTATACCCGCGGCTAGCGCGTACAGGATCAGGCTGAAGACGATGCTGCCAGACCGGCGCTCGAGGCCATACTGGGCGACAAAGGCCAGCAACAAAGCGACGGGGAGACGAAGGTGCGGCGCCCGGACGCGCAACTCTATCGGCGCGAGGGTCGCGGCGGCTAGCGAGGGTCTCCAATCCGGCGGGGTCGTTCGTGAAGGAGTGGGGGCGGGCACCCCGGCGTCGGTGGCAGCCAGCGGAGCCTGGGTCGACGTCTCGTCGACCGGGAGGTCTGCCCGCGCTGTGCCGGGAATCGGGATGGGCTTCCCCCGCAGCAGGCTCAGCAGCCAATCGAGGACAGAAGGTTCAGCGCCGCCCGTGCTAGGCGGGAGATTGGGACCCTCGGCTGGGTTCATCGTTTGCGCGCCAAGTAGAAGCTGTAAGTCCCCTTCTCGGACGGAATCTCTTGATAGTAGCGCCGCATCAGGCGTTCCGTCAACACCAGGTTCCAATGGTACGGTGCCACGATCCATTTCCCAATAAGCCAGTGCGGCAACAGGCAGGGCGCGCCCAGGTAGTGCCCCCATTCCAAGGCGTGCAGCGCCGATGGCGAGAAATAGCGCTCCGTCCGTTCGACGTCCAGCCCGGCCTGGTCCAGCCGCCGGGCCCACTCTTCCTCATAGAAGACATTGCGGGTACGAGACATCCACATGAAGTAATTGGCGTAGGCCTTAGCGGCATGCCGCAAACCGAGACCCTCCAGGAACCGGGGAAAGCTGAGCTCGTTGCGATAGCCAGGGTTGGGGACCGTGAATACGAAAGGCGCGCCGCGCCGGAGGACGCGACCGACTTCCACCAGGACACGATCCAGCCCAGGCATGTGCTCGAGGACCGAGTTGCTGAAACCACTGGCGATCGAATCGTCCCCCAGCGGGAGCCGCGTCCCATCGGCTTGAAGCAGGCTGCGGTAGCACTCCCGGCGGCTGGCCTCGCGCAAAGAAGGCCGGTGCAGATCGACGCCGACGTCCACCGGACCATCGAACGCGACCGAGGCGAAGTGACCGTCGCCGCAGCCCACATCCAACCTCGGGTGAGCCAGGTCGATGTCCTGGTAGAAGCGGGCCTCGACCGCTCGCAAGATCGACCGGAAGTACGGGATCTCGCGCAGGTGCAGCCAGAGGAAATCCTTCGTCATCGGCGAGGCGCGTCCCGATCGCGAAGCAGCCCGGTGTATAGCTTCTCGTATTGCTCGGCGACGGAGGCCGTGGAGAATCGTCGGGCGATCTCGGCCGCGTCCTTGTGGAACAAGCCCGGGGCCTGCAAGACCTCGATCAGGGCGCCGGCCAGGGCCGCCGCGTCCCGAGGCGGGACGACCAGTCCCATGCCCGTCATCCCCACCGGCTGGCGGACTCCAGGCAGGTCGCTGGCGACCACCGGCGTCCCGCAGGCCATCGACTCGACCTGCACCATACCGAAGCTCTCCGTGCTGTTGTGGCTGGGCAAGACGGTGACGTCGCACAGACGGTAGAAGGCACCCATCTCCTCATCCGGCAGGACGCCCAGGAACGTCCAGTGCGGACCGAGTGCCTCGATCATGGGCGCCAGCTTGCGCGCGTAAGCTTCTTCCCCCATCACGTTCTGGTATTGGCCGAGGTACAGGACACGTGCTTCGGGATAGCGTTGCAGGACAGCAGGCATGGCGGCGGCCAGTGTGTCCGCCCCCTTCTCGGAGGCGAGGCGCGCCGCCATCCCAATGACCTTCTGGCCCGGCTCGATCCCCACTCGGCGGCGCATCGCCTCGACCGCCTCGGGGCGGCAAGCGGCGACGGAGATCGGCGGGGCAATCACGTGCAGACGGTCCAGATGCCGCGACAGGAGGGGCGAATGTTCGGCGTAGTCGCGAGTGTTGGTCACGACGGCGCTGGAGAGCGATGCCGTCATCCGATCGGCGAGGTGCGAGAGCGCGTTGGCCAGCGCATTGAGCGGTGTCTGCGGCAGGCTGAGGTCGCAGTGATAGGTCAAGACGGTGGGCCGGCCCAGGAGGCGGGCCATCAGCGCTAACGGCGCAGCATCCAATTGAGGCACGTGCAGATGCACGAGGTCGTGACTTCGGGCCAACCGCCAGCCCGTCGGCAAGAACGCCGGCATGATCGGCCCCTTGCTGATTGTGAAGGCGACTGGCACGCGCCGTACCTCGATCCCATCGATGTGCTCGAGCCGCGGCAGCGATCGGTCGTATCGGGACGTAAGAACCGTGACGTGATGGCCACGCGCCGCCAACCCGAGAACCAGCCGCTCGGTGTAGACCGTCAGGCCCGAGTAATGCGGCCGATAGTAGTACAGGCAATGCAGGATGCGCACTAGGCTGCCTGACGGGCCGTCATCCAGCCGCGAACTTGGCCGAATATGCCGGCGATCGACTCACCGTCGCCGGCCAACGCCATCGCCCCCAGACCGGAGGCGATGGAGAACACCATCCCGTGCAAGACGAGCGAGGCAGCCAATCCTTGGCCTGGCGGGATGCCGAAGGCGCTCAACGCGGCGACGCCGGCGGCCTCGAACACACCGACGTAGCCCGGCGACGATGGCACGGCGACTCCCAGCAATGTCGCAGCTAGGAGAAACGCTGCCCACAGCAGCCGCGCATCGGGTACGATCGAGCTCAGGACGGCCCAGTACTCCAGCCATGCCAACGCCCAGCTCACCAACATCCAGCCGAACGCCAGCAGCAGGCGTGGCGGCGTCTCGACGACCTTCAGGCCGTCTCGGAATGTGTTCCACTGCCCGAGCCAGACACTTGACCCACCCGGAAGCGCCCTCACGACGCGGTCAACAAGATCGGGCCGCCGGAGCGCCAGCAGGAGGACAGCCAGGCCGACCAGGATGACGACCACGCCCAGCAAAGTCGCCCGCCCCGCCCAGGCCGAGACGGCAACCGCAGGCAGGAGGGCCGCCATCAAAGCGACCGCCAGCAAGATGTCAAAGAAACGCTCAATGACGATCGACGACAGCACCAACGCGGTCGACAGCCCCGGTCGGCGGCCTAGCAGGATCGCCCGACCAAGTTCTCCGAGCCGCCACGGAAGCAGGTTGTTGAGCAGGTAGCCTTCGTTGAGCGCGGCCAGGACGCGCATCAGGCCGACCGGGCGCCCGATCAACGTCTGCCAACACAGCCCGCGCGCGACCATCGACACCAGGAAGAGCGCTACACCAAGCGCCAGCCAACCGATCTGGACGCGGCCAAGCGCATCGAGGAACGGACGCCATCCGGCCCAGCGCAGCGCCCAGATGAGAGCGCCGGCGCTTATGGCGATACCAATCCACAGACCGATTAGCCAACGTCTTGTCCGCAGCATGTTTCCTATTTGAGTCTCACCGACCCTGCCCCGCGCGGGGAGAGACGAGGCCGCCTCAGTCTTCCGTCAACCGCAACACGGCCATGAACGCCTCCTGCGGGATCTCAACGCTTCCCACGCGCTTCATGCGCCGCTTGCCCTTCTTCTGCTTCTCAAGGAGCTTCTTCTTGCGCGAGATGTCCCCGCCGTAGCACTTAGATAACACGTCTTTACGGATCGCCTTGACGTTGGCGCGGGAGATGACCCGGCCGCCGGAGACGGCCTGGATCGGAACCGCGAATAGCTGCCTCGGGATTAGCTCCTTGAGCTTGGTGATGAGCAGCTGGCCCTTGTGGTACGCGTCCCTCTTGTGCACGATCATCGCCAACGCGTCGAGCGGCTCCTCATTGACCAGGATCTCCAGCTTCACCAGGTCGTCGGCCCGATATTCGAGGAAGTGGTAATCGAGCGAGGCATAGCCGCGCGTGCGCGCCTTGAGCTGGTCGTAGAAGTCGACGATCAGTTCGGCCAGGGGCACATCGAAATGCAAAACCACCCGCTTCGGAGCCGGATACTCCTGTTCGATGAAGGTGCCGCGGCGTTTCGTGACCAGGTCCATCACCGTGCCGTAGAACTCTTCCGGGGTAAAGATCTGGATACGCATCCAAGGCTCGCGAACTTCGGCGATCACGGTCGGGTCCGGCAAGTCCGCCGGCATCTCGATCTCCCGCGTCACGCCGTCGTTCATCAGCACTTCGTACTTGACCGAAGGCGCCGTGGCGATCAGGTCGACCTCGTGCTCACGCTCGAGGCGTTCCTGCACGATCTCCATGTGGAACATGCCCAGGAAACCGCAGCGAAAGCCGTAGTTCAGGGCCTGAGAGGTCTCCGGCTCGAAAACCAGGGCGGCGTCGTTCAGCTGCAGCTTCTCGAGCGCTTCCTTCAGGTTGCCATAGTCCTCGCCCTCCACCGGATAGAAACCGGCGAAGACCATCGACTTGGGATGCCGGTAGCCCGGCAGGGGCGCCGGGGCCGGATGGGAGACCTGCGTGAACGTGTCGCCGACGCGACACTCGCGCACCGTTTTCAATCCGGTGGCGACGTAGCCCACCTCCCCCGCCGCCAGGGACGGCGTAGGTATCAATTGGGGCGCGAAGATCCCGATCTCGATCGGACGCAAGTCCGTCGCAGTCGCCATCAGTCGCAGCTCTTGCATGGGCAGGATCGTTCCGTCGACCACACGAATGTAGGCGACCACACCCTTGTACGAGTCATAATGCGAGTCGAATATCAGGGCCCGCAGGGGCGCCTGAGGGTCACCGGACGGGGCCGGCACCTGGCGGACGACGGCTTCCAACACGTGGGGCACGTTCGTGCCATCCTTGGCCGAGATGCGCAGGATGTCCTCGGGCGGTGTGCCGACCAGCGCGTGGATCTCGTCGGCGACCTCGTCCGGACGGGCCGACATCAGGTCGATCTTGTTGATGATCGGGATGATCTCGAGATTCGCCTCAAGTGCCAAATACAAGTTGGCCAGCGTCTGCGCCTCGACGCCCTGCGAGGCATCCACCACCAACAAGGCCCCCTCACAGGCCGCCAGTGCGCGGCTGACCTCGTAGCCGAAGTCAACGTGCCCGGGAGTGTCGATCAGATTGAGTTCGTACTCCTGGCCGTCCTGCGCGTGATAACTCATGCGTACGGCGGAGGCTTTGATCGTCACACCCTTCTCGCGCTCGAGGTCCATGCTGTCGAGCACCTGCGCCGTCATCTCCCGATCGGGGATCGTACCCGTGAGCTGGAGCAAACGATCAGCCAGGGTCGACTTGCCATGGTCGATGTGGGCGATGATGCAGAAGTTGCGAATGTTGGGCGTGAGCATGCGTTGGCCAGGCGAGAAACCGCGGGAGGGTCGCTCCCGCGCAGGCAAGTATACCCGACTTAGCGCAGCCTTAACGGCTCAGGCGGGGAAAACGAGCGCCAGCAGCTCTTGGCCGGGGATCGTCGGGCCGGTCCGTGCGGCCCA
>JBGOYQ010000035.1:0-8239 GCA_041479735.1 Anaerolineae bacterium
CGGCCACGCGGGTCGCCGCCTCCCGGTGGATCTACACCAACCTGCCGGGGGTAGTGAACCTGGTCATCCAAACCGATCAGGGAAGGACGGTCGAGCCGATACCGGTGCCGGCCGACCCGGTCGTGATCGGGGGCGACGCCCAGACCGTGACCTTCCACAACGATGCCGACGGGCAAGCCCAGTCGGTGTCTCTCCCGATCGTGGCCGATCTAACGCCCGAGCTCGGGCCGCGAACCTTGCGGGTCGAGATCATGGCCGACCCGCTATCTGAGACGAGCCTGGGCTCGGGTCTGGCGGCCATCCCCGCGCAGCCGGGTGACAACCCGATCGTCGTGCCACTCGACACCCTGGCCCACCTGCAAGGTGGACGCGACTACGCTCTGCGCATCACTGCCCCCGAAGGGGGCGCGTTCCGCGTCGGCGGCCCCCTGACCATCTCGGTCCAGGCGCCCGACGGCCTGAAGGTCGACGGCACTTCCTTGCCGTCGGAAACGCTGGTCGTCGGTTCGGCGCCCGGGCAATACTCCTTCGTCAGCCACCAGGATGGGACGGCGACGGCGGTATTGCTGCCGAAGGTTCGACCGGTGGCTGGGCCGGGGCAGCTGGCGCTTCAGGTGGAGATCCTGATGGGGCAGGGCAGCCTGGAGTCGGTCGCGCGAGGCTCGTACGCCGGCCCGGCGCCGACGCTCGAGGGCTCGGTCGAGATCCCCCTCGATCATCCATTTCAGATCGCCAAGCGGCAGAACTACACGTTGACACTGGCTGCCAGCGGCGGCATCCCCATGGCCGTGCGCGGTTCGGTGATCGTGAGCGAGTCGACCTGGGACGACGGCTTGCCCTTGCGCATGGAGGATGGGCTGGATATCGGCGGCCGCTACACGGGCGTCAACCAGGAACTGTATTGGCAAGACGACCAGGATGACAACCACAATGGGGTCCCAGACAAGCTGGAGCGAATCGTCAACACGCTCTCCCAAGGTGACATCCTGGCGATCAGCTCCAATCGACAATACGGGACGATCCCTCGCGTCCCCGTCCGCTACCCGCTGACCACCGCATACTATCGGGCACTGATAGGCTGCCCGCCGCCTTCGGATATTCTCGAGTGCATGGCCCACGCCCAGCCTGGCAACGTGCATGGGCAGCTCGGGTACGATCTGGTGGCCGTCTTTGAGAACGACCCCACCATCGGGCCGTTGAAGATCAACGACCAGATGGCCGAGGAGGCCTTCACAGTCTACGATCATCCCAAGGTGCTGATCTTCGCCAAGACCGCGGCTTTCTCGGCGGACAAGGTGCGAGCGCTCCTGGGCGCGGTGGACCTCAGCCAGGTGGTCCACCTACTTCCCAATGAGGTGAGCGCTCCGCCCAAGGACTTGGTGCTGCCGGCCGATCGTCAGCAGGAGGAGCTGAGCGGCGGGACGTGGTCGCAGCTCTATCCGCGCGACAGCCTAATCAATCGGTCGCAGGTCGTCGCCGTCGTCGCCTGGTGGCTCCTGATTGCGTTGCTGGGCATCCTGGCCTTTCCATTGACGCGGGCGGCGCTCCCAGGATTGCACGATGCGGGCTACCCGGTTGCCCGCATCGTGGGCCTGCTGGTCGTCGCGTGGGCGAGTTGGGCCCTGGCCTCCTTCCAAGTCCATTTCACTCCGGTGTTACTCGCAGCGATGATGCTGCTTCTGGGCGCTGTATCTGCCCTGCTCGCCTGGCGCGACTGGGACGGCCTCGTCGGGTGGGTGCGCAGCCACGTGCGGGAAATTGCCTGGGTCGAAGTTCTCGCCCTGGCATTCTTCCTCCTGGATCTGGGGATCCGCTTCGCCAATCCCGACCTGTGGCATCCGGCCAAGGGCGGGGAGAAGCCGATGGACTTCTCCTACTTGAATGCCGTCCTCAAGAGCACCTCCTTCCCGCCCTATGACCCATGGTTCGCCGGCGGGACGATCAATTATTACTACTTCGGATTCGTGCTCATCGCCGTGCCGATCAAGCTTCTGGGGCTGATTCCGGCAACGGCATACAACCTGGCCATCCCAACGATCTTCGCGCTCCTGGCGCTGGCGGGTTACTGCGTGGCGCGCAATCTTGTCGCCCGGACGGGGGAATCGTTCGCCGCCTTCCGCCGTCTCGACCCCCGGCTGGCCGGGGCGGCGGCGGCCGTGGCGTTGGTCTTATTGGGCAACCTCGGAACCGTGAGCATGGTCTACGAGGGCCTGAAGCGAATCGGCACGCCTCCGGGCGAGACGACGGCCGACGGACTGGCCGGCACGACCCAGGCCGTCCGCGGTCTGGGTCAGTATCTGACGCTCGAGGCCACCCTGCCATACGGCCTGGATTCGTGGTATTGGGATCCAAGCCGCGCCATCCCTCCGGGCGAGGGTGAGGCCGGGCCGATCACGGAATTCCCCTTCTTCACCTTCCTATACGCCGACCTGCACGCGCACATGATCAGCCGGCTGCTGACGGTCCTGGCCCTGGCGTGGATGCTGTCTTGGCTGATGTGGGCGGAGACTGCCGCCCGGCGAAGGCGGGTGAGTATCGTCGCCAGCCTGCTCCTGGGGGGGCTGGCGTTGGGCGCGCTGTATCCAACCAACCTGGGCGACTACCCGACCTATTGGGGCCTGGGCGCACTGGCTGCGGCGGGAGCAGCGCTGGTGCGCCATCGCCGCCTCAGCTGGCGTGCGGCGGTCGAGGCAGGTGGAGCTGCCGTTGCCCTGCTCGCCTTGAGCTACCTGCTGTTCTTGCCATTCCACCGGTGGTATGCGGCCGGGTATGGGGCTGTCGATCTATGGAAAGGCTCAAGGACGCCGCTGGGGGCCTACCTGGTCGTGCATGGGCTCTTCCTTTTTGTGCTCATCTCCTGGATGGCATGGGAGACGCGCCAATGGATGGCCGCCACCCCGATTTCGGCATTGGCTCGCCTGCGGCCTGCCGCAGGGTTGTTGGTCGGGGCGGCGATCGTGTTGGTCGGCTCGATCGGCATCCTGGTCGTCCTCGGGTACTCGATCGCACCGGTCGTCGGCGTCGTCATCGTGTGGGCGGCGCTGCTGTTCCTCCGGCCGGGGCAGCCGTTGGAGAAGCGGCTCGTCCTGGCCCTGATCGGGGTCGGCACCGCATTGACCTTCCTGGTCGAGGTCGTGGTCGTCCGCGGCGACATCAGCCGCATGAACACGGTATTCAAGTTCTACTTGCAGGTTTGGGAGATGTTCGCCATCGGCTCCGCCGCGGCGGTCTATTGGCTGATCTGCGAGCTTCCCGCTTGGCGACCGAATCTGCGCCGAGTCTGGTCCGCCGGATCGGCGCTGCTGGTCTTCGGCGCGGCGCTCTACCCGCTGACCGCGGCACAGGCGAAGATGCGCGACCGGTGGGTCGACTCCGCACCGCACACGCTGGATGGTATGGCCTTCATGCCTTATGCCACGTACTACGATCTGGGCGGATCGTACCGGCTGGATGAGGACTATCGCGCCATCCAGTGGATGCAGGACAACGTCCAGGGTTCGCCGGTGATCGTCGAGGCCAACATCCCCGAGTATCGCTGGGGCTCGCGCTTTACGATCTACACCGGACTGCCGGGCGTGCTGGGCTGGAACTGGCATCAGCGGCAGCAGCGGGCCGTCAACGGCGACCAGGTCGTCACCGACCGCGCCCTGGCGATTACCGATTTCTACCTGACTCGCTCGGTCGACGAGGCCGTCAGCTTTCTCCACCGCTACGCCGTTCACTACGTGATCGTCGGAGGACTCGAGCGCTTGTACTACGAACGCGTCCAGCCGTGCCTGCCCGCCGGCGACGGCCAGTCGGTGACGTGCAACCTGAGCGGCTGGCCGATGGGGATGCCGAATCCGAACGTGCCGGCTACGGACTGCTCACCCCTCAATCCGGGCTCGAGTGATGCCGCGCTCGTCTGTCCGACGCACGGCCTGGAGAAGTTCCAGTCGATGGTGTCGCAGGGCCTCCTGAAGGTCGCGCATCAGGACGGCAGCACCGTCATCTACGAGGTCTTGAAGTGATCCTCTCCTTCGCCGTCTGGTGGCTGGTCAGCACCCTGCTGGGCCTGCTGGCGTTTCCGGTCGCCTGGAAGGTCTTCGATCGCCTGCCGGACCGCGGCTTCGGGTTCTCACGCGCCCTCGGCCTCCTGGCAGCCGGCTACTTGTTGTGGATCGGCGCCTCCTTGGGCGTCTTGCGCAACGACGCGGGCGGCGCCGCCCTGGCGGCCGTGCTATTGGCGGGGTTGGGCGTGTGGGTCGCCGCAAACCACTCGCGGGAGCTCATGCGATGGTGCCGCGACAACTGGAAAAGCCTATTGTCGATGGAGATGGTGTTCCTGCTGGCCTTTGCGCTGTGGGCGTTCGTACGCGCCAATAACTCGGACATCGTCGCGACCGAGAAGCCGATGGAGCTGGCCTTCCTCAATTCGATCCTGCGATCGCCGGCCTTCCCGCCGCGCGATCCGTGGCTCTCCGGTTACGCTATCTCGTATTACTACTTCGGCTATGTCCTGCTCGCCCTGCTCTCCCGATTGGCTGGGACGACGGCGTCGGTAACATTCAATCTTGGGAATGCCCTGTGGTTCGCTCTAACAGCCCTAGGCGCCTACGCGCTCGTGTTCAACCTGCTATCTCGCCGCGATGGCCGACCGCGCATCGCCTCGGCCTTGCTGGGGCCGTTGTTCGTCGTCCTGGTGGGCAATCTCGAAGGAGCGCTCGACAGCCTCCATTCCCTCCACCTGTTATGGGGCGGTGGGCCGAACGGCCAGCTGGCCTCGCGCTTCTGGTCCTGGCTGGATATCGTCGATCTGTCGTCGCCTCCGGTGGGGGATCCCAGCGTCATACCGGGTCGCTTCCTGTGGTGGTGGCGGGCGTCGCGAGTCGTCCACGACGCCCGCCTGGCGGGCGCCAAGATCGAGGTCATCGACGAATTCCCGTTCTTCTCGTTCCTGCTGGCGGACAACCACCCGCACTTGTTGGCGCTGCCGTTTGTCTTACTCGCCGTCGGTTTCGCGTTGCAGGTATTCTCCGCCGGTAGGCGGGATGAGCAGCGGATGACCACCCGCCCGGTGCGCGGCGGATGGATTCGTGGCTTCTGGCTGGTCGCAGGCGGAGTCACGGCCTTGAGTTTGTTCGCTCGACTGGCGACATCCCTGGCAGCGGGGTCTACGGCTGGCGCGGCCATCCTCGCCGGGATTCGAACCGGGGTGCTGGCAGCCGCCGTGTTGGCGGTGCTGGGCGCATTCCTGGCCGTCCTGTTCGGGCTGTTCCCGATCTCGCTCGATCGTCGGGAGTTCTGGTTCGCCGCGTGGCTGTTCGGGAGCCTGGCGTTCTTGAACACTTGGGACTGGCCAATCTATTTGAGCCTGCTGCTGGCCGTGGTGTGGTGGTGCAGCCGCTCGGCGGACTGGCATGCCCTCCTCCTCCGTCTGCTGGCGACTGCCGGCGGTTTGGTCCTGGCCGGTGTAATGCTCTACCTGCCGTGGTATCCGACCTTCAAGTCGCAGGCGGGGGGGATCCTGCCCAACCTGGCTTTCCCGACGCGGTTCCCGCAGTTCCTGACGATGTTCGGGACCGCCTTCTTGCCGATTTTGGTCTGGCTCTTATGGCGGGCCCGGCGCCAGTGGAAGAAGGGCGACACGGTTTGGCTGATCGGCATCGGCCTGGGGGTGCCAGTGGCCCTCCTGCTACTCTCCTGGCTTTTGGGGGGGCTCTTGGCCGCAGCGGATCCCTCGACCGTGGACGCGGCGCTCTCCGGCCTGGGCGCGGCCACGATGAGCCAGGCGTTGAGTGCGATCGCCGCGCGCCGGCTTGGATCCTCGTGGACGGCGCTGGCGCTCGGCCTGACGATCGCGCTGTGCGCGCTGCTCCTGCGTTCCTGGTTTCGTCGTCCAGATCCGGTTGAGGGGAATGAGGACCCTGACAGGCAGGGGTGGCCGTTCGCCGTGCTTCTGGTCGGGGTCGGCGCGCTGCTGGTCCTCGGGCCAGAGTTCCTGTACCTGAAGGACGGTTTCGGCTCGCGGATGAACACGGTCTTCAAGTTCTACTTCGCGGCCTGGCTGTTGTGGGGGGTGGCGGCCGCCTTCATCGCCACCGAGCTCTGGCCCCGACGGCCATCGGTCGGGGGCGCGCTGCGCAGCCTGGCCCTCGTTCCGCTCCTCTTGGGGATGGTCTACCCGGCCCTCTCGCTTCAGACGAAGACGGACGATTTCGACCCGGCCGGCGGACGGACATTGGATGGCGCGGCCCACCTGGCTACGGACGCTCCGGCCGACTACGCCGCAATCCTGTGGCTGGACGCACACGTCCAGGACGGTGTGCTCGCCGAGGCGATCGGCGGCAGCTACAGTGGTTACGGCCGCATCTCCACCTATACCGGCCTGCCGACCGTCCTCGGCTGGGACTTCCACGAGTGGCAGTGGCGAGGGAGCTGGACCGAGCAGGGCTCGCGCAAGGCGGACATCGAGCGCCTATACACCACGCGCGATTCGGCCGTTGCCCAGCAGATCGTCGACCAGTACGGCATTACGCTGGTCTACATCGGGCCGCTCGAGCGCCAAACCTACCGGCCGGTATCCCAGTCGAAGTTCTCCGCCTTCATGACCGAGGTCTACCGCACCGACGAGGTCGTGATCTTCGCCCTCCGGGGCGCGGGAGTCTCATGAGCGACCATCACACGAAGACCCTCAGCCTGGGGACCCTCGCCTACACGGCCGTCGTCGCTGTCGGCTCCTGGCTCAGGCTGGCACGTCTGGACTGGCCGCCGCTGACGGACGGCGAGGCGGTGCGAGCCTTGGCGGCGGCCGCCGGCACGCCCAAGCCATCCGCTTTCTGGCTGGCCCTCCCACCCACCGACCCGGCTTACAGCGCCCTGACGTCAGTCTTGCTGCAGGCGTTGGGATCCAAGGAGTTCGTCGTCCGCATCATCCCGGCGATCGCAGGCATTGGCGTGCTCTTGCTGCCCTGGATGCTGCGCAAGCGCATCGGGACGGGGGCAGCTTTCGTAGCGGCCTGTTTGCTGGCGGTCTCGCCGGTGATGCTGGCATCTTGTCGCACTGCAGGAGGCAGCTCGCTGGCCGTGCTAGGTGGATTCCTGGCGCTGGCCTGCGTCTTCGGGACGGACTTCGACGCAATTCCAAAGGCCAGGCTTGGGATCGCGGCCGCCGCCGCCGGGCTGGCCCTGGCTTCCAGCCCTTCGACATTCACGTGGCTTCTGGGCATCGCGCTCGGCCTGGCTTTGGCGCGACTCGCCGCGCGCAGGATGGATCTGCCTCGACCAGGGATCGCAGGCTTGAAGAACTCCGGCCGAATGATTCTCATGGCGGTAGGCGCTGCGGTGGGTTTTGCCGTCGCATTGGGGGCCTACCCTCTCGGGTTGTCCGGGCTCGGCGAAGAAATTGCGAGCTGGTTGGCCGGCTGGCGTTTGGGAGGCGTATTCGGCCCTCTGACCCTGTTGGCTGCATTGTTCGTTTACGAGCCCCTGATCACGATCGCCGGATTGACCGGCGCCTGGTTCGGATTGCGGCGGCGGGAGCCGTCTGTGCAAAGCCTGGCGATGCTGTCGCTCGGATCCGCCTTGGTCGTGGCAGTGTACCCGGGACATACCCCGGAAGACCTGCAATGGCTGGTCGTCCCGATGGCACTGTTGGGGGGGATGGCGATCGCGCGCCTGATCGAGGGACTCGAAGCATCCGAGTCGCGGCCGACGGTAGCAGTCCTGACCGCGGTCCTAGGCGTCCTTCTGGCCTTCGGCTACCTGCAGTTGGCGACCTACGCTCGTGGTCTGAGCCCAAACATGAACTTGGACCCGGGGCTCCGGCTGTGGCTGGCGGGCGCGGCACTTGCCCTGGGGGCCTTCGTTTGCCTATTGTTCGGCCTCGGTTGGTCGTGGCGCATGGCCGGCCAGGCGGCGGCGATTGCGACCGGCCTGGCCCTGCTGGCGACTACGGTCTCCATGGCCTGGGACATCAGCCTGGGACCGTCGGCGGCCAGCGCCCGGCAACTGTGGCGGCAGAACGCCACGACGCCTGAGGCGGCCTCGATGCTGGCAACTCTCCATGGCGTTTCGCAGGCTAAGACCGGCAGGACCGACGCTCTGCCCCTGTTGGTGGATGGGACCGCCTCGCCGACCTTGGCCTGGATTCTGCGGGAGTTCCCAGCGGCTCATCAGGGAGCAGGCGCCGAGCAACCGGCCGTCGTCGTGATGCGTCCCCAAGCCCAAAACCCATCCCTTGGCGCCGACTACGTCGGCC
>JBGOYQ010000036.1:0-8160 GCA_041479735.1 Anaerolineae bacterium
CCTGGCGCGCCTGGCAGCCGCCTTCGTCGACTGGGGAACCCCCACGGCCGAAGCCCTCACCCAGGTCCATCGCATCCTGCCCGATGTGCCGCTGATCGCCTCCGGTGGATTGCGCGGCGGAATCGACATGGCCAAGTGCCTCGCGCTCGGGGCCGACTTGGCCGGCATGGCCGGCCCGTTCCTGAAGGCCGCCGCCACCTCGACCGAACAGGTCCTGGCCGTCATCGGGCATGTTGCTACCGAGATTCGCCTGTGTATGTTCGCCACCGGCAGCGTCAACCTGCATGCGTTGCGCGCCGACAAGCTGCGGCGGGTGGCCTGAACGATGGCGCCTGATGAGGCCCTTCCGATCGACACGATCCTCGCGGCGATCGAGATCGAACTCCAGCTTGCCACGGACGCGTTTGACCCGGGCTTGTATGGAGACATGTATGAAATGGTGGCCTACCATCACGGCTGGAAAGGGGATAACCCCCTGGGGCGGGGAAAGCGTGTCCGCCCTTTGCTCACCGTCTTGGCGTGCGCCGCAGCGGGTGGCGCTTGGCAGACCGCCGTCCCGGCCGCAGCTGGAGTCGAGCTGGTCCACAACTTCTCGTTGCTGCATGACGACATCGAAGATCGGAGCGACACTCGGCGCGGCCGCCCCACGGTGTGGAAGCGCTGGGGACTCGCGCATGGTTTGAACACGGGCGACGCCATCTTCGTCCTTGCTCGCCTCGCCGGATACCGACTCCTGAGCCTGGGGGTCCCGGTGTCGACGGCCCTCGAGGTCCAAAGGACGCTGGACCGGGCCTGTCTCGAGCTCACCAAGGGACAATTCCTCGACATCGACTTTGAAGGACGGGAAGCGATTACGGAGCCCGAGTACTGGGCCATGATCGAGGGGAAGACCGCCGCGCTCCTTTCGGCTGCGACCTCCATCGGCGCACTCGTGGCCGGCGCCACCGACGATGCCGTCCAGGCCTACGGCGAGTATGGCCGGCATCTGGGCTTGGCGTTTCAGGTCCAAGATGACATCCTCGGCATCTGGGGGGATCCGGCCGTGACCGGAAAGCCAGCGGGCGACGACCTGCGGGCGCACAAGCACACCCTGCCCGTGCTCCTTGGCCTGCGAGTCTCGCCTCAATTCGCGGCCGCCTGGGCGGCTCACCGTACGGACGAGGCCGCGATCGCCGGGATGGCCTCCTGGCTCGATGAAGCCGGCGCCCGCCGAACCTGCGATGAGAGGGCCGGCGATGACACCCGCCTGGCTCTGGCGGCGCTGGCCGAAGCCGCGCCTCACGAGCCGGCCGCCATGGAACTTCAGCGTCTCACCCTCAGCCTCCTCGGCCGACAGCGCTGATCTGTCACCCAGACGAGCCCCGGGCGCGTTGCGTGCCCAGGTCCCCATGCTATAATCCCCCGACTAAGCTCAGCTTGTCTATCATCTTCGGGAGCCTCATGCGCCGAACGACCCGCACCCTGGCAAACAAGCCCGGTGAAACGGACCAGATGGGCATGCTCCAGCCCGGGGTCACACTGCAGGATCGATATCTGGTCCTGGGGATCTTGGGCGCCGGCGGCATGAGTTCGGTCTACAAGGGCCGGGACTTACATTTCCCCAACGTCACCAAGCTGGTGGCGGTCAAGGAGATGATCAACATGGCCGCCGATCCGACGATGTACGAGATGGTCGTCCGCAATTTCGAACGTGAGGCCGACCTGCTGGCCACCCTTTCCCATCCTGCCATCCCCCGCATCTACGACTACTTCACCCACGAGAGCAGCTCCTACCTGGTCATGGAGTTCATTGAGGGCAGAGATCTCGAGGCGATGCTGCGCGAGGCGGATGACTTCTTCCCCGAAGACAAAGTCATCTCCTGGGCAGTGGAGCTGTGTGACACGCTCACCTACCTTCACGGCCACCAGCCCCAGCCGGTCATCTTCCGTGACATGAAACCGTCCAACATCATGATCGATCATCACGCCCACATCCGGCTGATCGACTTCGGCATCGCCCGAGTCTTCCAACCCGGCCAGAAGGGCACGATGATTGGAACGGAAGGCTACTCGCCGCCCGAGCAGTACCGGGGGGAGGCCTCGCCTCCCGGCGACATCTACGCGCTGGGCGCGACGCTGCATCACCTGCTCACCCGGCGGGATCCTCGGGCCGAGCCTCCATTCTCCTTCTCCGAGCGGCCGGTCCGTGAGCTCAACCCAAAGGTCTCCCCGGAGATCGAAGCCGTCATCAACGGCGCCCTGGCCTACGACCCCAAGGACCGCTACCCCAGCGCGGAGGCGATGAAATCGGCGCTGCTGGCGGCCGCCAAGCAAACCGGCATCCTGATCTCGCCGGCAGCCTCGGCCTCGCTCCAGCTTCGCAACGAGGTCCAGGAGATCTGGTCCTTCGAGTGCGAGGACGAGCTGCGTAGCACGCCGATCGTCCACAACGGGATCATGTACATCGGCTGCTACGACAACAACCTGTACGCCCTGGACGCCAAGAAGGGCTCCTTCCTTTGGAAGTACGCGACCGAAGGCGGCATCCCCACGCGGCCTGCGGCGCAGGATGACATCGTCTTCGTCGCCTCGGAGGACCACCACCTTCACGCCGTGACGGCCGACAAGGGCAAGCTCGTCTGGACCTACCGGGCCGAGGGTCCCATCCGATCGTCGCCGGTCGTGTACGAAGGTTACATCTTCTTCGGCTGCGACGACGGTCACCTTCACGTCGTCAGCATGCAGACGGGCCGGCGTGCCTGGCGGGCCGAGGCGACGGCCCCGATTCGGACCGCCCCGCTCGTCGCCGATGAACGTGTCTACTTCGGTTCGGAGAGCGGCGACTTCTACTGCATCGACTTCAAGGGCGAGATCAAGTGGCGCTTCCGGGCTAAGCGGGCAATCACCTCGTCCCCTATCCTGGTCGAGGGGATGATCTACTTCGGGTCGATGGACTGGACGTTGTATGCGCTCGAGGCCGAAGGAGGTTGGCAGGTGTGGCGTTTCCGCATGGGCCGGCCGACGATTTCATCGCCCGCCTATAGCGAAGGCCGCATCATCACCGGCTGCGCCGACGGGATCATCTACGCTATCGATGCTCGCAACAATCGCGAGCTGTGGCGCTACCAGACGGAGCACCAGGTCACCGGATCGCCGATCATCCACGAAGACTCGGTTTTCTGCGGATCGGTCGACGGATCGATGTACTGCCTGGACCTGCGCTCCGGACGCAAACGCTGGATGTTCCGGACCGGGGGGCCGATCACCGGCACACCCGTCGTCGTCGATAACACGTTGTACTTCGGGTCCAATGACCATCACATCTATGCCCTGCTGACATAGCCTCGGCAGAGGCTGGACAAGGACGCCGTACGACATGGATCTGCTCAAACGCATCTTCCGACCCAAACCGGCCAAGCCTCCCGTCGACGGCGTGAAGACAGCCCCGCTTAGCCCGAGCGCCATACGGCAGGGGCCCGGCCCGCGGCTCGACCACCATGTCGTCGTAGGTATGGCGCAGTCGGTCGGCATGGAGCGCACACACAACGAGGATTCGCTGTTCGTCATGCACGGGAGCTCGGCCGGCCTGGAGTCCCTCCCGGAGTTCGGGTTGTTCATCGTGGCCGACGGGATGGGCGGCCACCGTTCGGGCGAGGTCGCCAGCTCGATCTCGGTCCGCTCCGTCGCCCGTCGCCTCAACCAGGATTCGCTCCTCCACCTGTTCGACCTCGAAGTCGAAGACGACACGCTTCCTCTGCTCGATCTGATGCGCCACGCGCTCGAGGAGGCTAACCAGGCGGTCGTGACGCGCGTTCCCGGCGGAGGCACGACGCTGACGGCAGTGCTGATGCTCGGTCATCAGGTGACCATCGGTCATGTTGGCGACAGCCGCGCCTACTTGATCGACAATGCCACGGCCAAGCCGATCACTCGCGACCATTCGTTGGTCAAGCGCCTCGAGGAGCTCGGGCAGCTCAAACCCGAGGAAGCCGAAGTCCATCCCCAGCGGAATGTCCTCTACCGCGCCATCGGACAGGGGGCCAACCTCGAAGTGGACGTCTTCACCCAGCCCGTGCCGCGGGACGCCTTCCTGCTGCTGTGCTCGGATGGGTTGTGGGGAGTGGTCCCCGACCTCTCCATTCAGAAGATCGTGACCTCGGCCAAGAACCCGCAAGAGGCTTGCGAGGAGCTGGTCAAAGCCGCCAACGCTGCCGGCGGACCCGACAACATTACGGCGGTCCTGGTCTTCTTCCCGCCTGAATAGGACAGTCTGACCCCCGTGCCCGTCGAAGCGGACTACTACGCCCTGCTCGGCGTACCCCGAAACGCAACTACCGATCAGTTGCGGCGCGCCTACCGCGAGTCGGCGCTTCAGCATCATCCCGACCGCAGCGGGGACGCGGCCGATGCCGAGCTCTTCATCCAGGTCAACAAGGCGTACGAAACCCTAAGCGACCCGGAGCTACGCGCCACCTACGATGTCGAACTCGCGGCTGCCGAAGCCGACAGGGTCGCCAAGTCCAGCTTCCGCTGTGAGATCCAGCAGAGCCGGCTGACCTTGCTGCAGCTCGACGAGCCCCAGGTGCATTACGCGCTCCTCGATATCCTGCCCTCCGAGGGCCTACCCGACATCCGCCCGGCGATCAACCTTTCGATCGTCATCGACCGGTCCACCTCGATGCGCGGCCAGCGGCTCGACCAGGTCCGGACGGCCGCCCTCAACATCCTCAAGGACATGGGCCCGGATGACTCCGCCTCGGTCGTAGCGTTTAGCGACCGGGCGGAGGTCATCGTCTCGCCGGATCAGGCCAAGGACCTGCCCACGGCTCGCGCCCGCCTCAGCCTTCTTCAGGCAGGCGGAGGCACCGAGATCGCACAAGGCTTGGAGCTCGGGCTGGGTGAGCTGCAGCGCAACTTCTCACGCGAGGGCGTTAACCACCTGGTTCTCTTGACGGACGGCCGGACCTATGGGGACGAGGAGCTCTGCCTCAGCCTGGCCGACAAAGCGGCCGAGCAAGGCATCACCCTGAACGGTCTTGGTATTGGCGCGGACTGGAGCGATCGGCTGCTCGACGATCTGGCCAGCCGCAGCGGCGGGAACGTCATTTTCCTCGACTCGCCCAAGGTGGTCACGGGTCTGCTGCAGCGTATCTTCGAGAGCCTAGGACAGGTGGTCGCCAGCCGAGTCCGGCTGGAGGGAACGGTAGCCCCCCAGGTCGATCTGCGCTCTGCCTTCCGGCTGATCCCCGACCCGATGCCGATGGGAGACAGCCTGCCGATGACGCTGGGCAATCTGCCCAAGCAGGGTCGCATCCGGTTACTGCTCGAGTTGGTCGTGCACCCGATCGGGCCGATGGAAGATCTCACCCTGGCGAACTTCACCGTCGTGGGTGACATCCTCGGAACCAGCTCGGAGACAAGCAGCCTGCCGGTCAACATCCAGATCTCCGTGTCCCGTCAGCCGGATCCCGAACCGCCGCCCGGTGACCTGATCGCGGCGCTGAATGTGGTCGGCCTGTATCGCATGCAGGAGAAGGCCCGCCACGAAGCCGAGCTCGGCCAGTCCGGCCAGGCGGCCCGGCGCCTGGAGAACTTGGCCACACACCTGTTGGCCGCCGGGGATCGCGAATTGGCCAAGGCGGCGCTCAACGAGGCCGAACGCCTGACCCACACCCGCAGGCTATCGACCGAGGGCGAGAAGATCCTCAAGTACGGCACACGCGCTTTGCTCCTGCTGCCGGCCAAGGCAGGCAGCCATGATTGAGTGTCCTTCCTGCAAACACCAGGAATTCGTAGGGACGCTGTACTGCAGCGAGTGTGGCACTCGGTTGATTCACGTGGCGCCCATTCCCACGGTGACCATCGCCCGCGACCGCATCGATCGCGAGGCCATGTCCACCAAGCCGGCGACCCCCGAGGGGCCGGAGCTCGAATCGGGCGCCATCATCGGCCTACGCATCATCACAACCGGTGGGATCCTCTCGCTGCTTGGGCGGGACAACTACACAGTGGGACGATCGGTCGAGGGCCAGGCTGTCATTCCCGACGTCGACCTTCAATCGTTCAACGCCTACGATGAGGGCGTCTCACGCATGCACGCCGAGATTCGCATCGAGTCGGACGGAGTGTTCGTCGTCGACCTCGACAGCGCCAATGGCACGCTGGTCAACGGGCGGCGGCTGGAACCGCAGCAACCCAGCCTGGCCCACCACGGCGACATCATTCAGCTCGGTCGCATGCGAACCCAGCTGATCTCGCGATTTCGCGGATAGAGGGACCCATGCCGATTACCGTGATGGTCCACCTGACGGGCGAAGACCCGGTCATCGGTGAGGTCGACGACATGCCGGCGCCCTCCGACGCCAACATCACCGTCAACAACCCGCGCCGACGCGACGGCAAGGATCTCACTTACCTCCAGAGCAACGTCGTGACCGTGTTGTGGCCCTTCCACCGGGTCAACTTCGTGGAGATCATGCCCACGGCCGAGGAAGAGCAGCTCATCGGTCCCATCCGGGAGTGACATGCCAGACGCCGGCGGCGCCAAGCCCAGGATCCTGGTGGTCGACGATGAACCCAGGATCATCCACTTCATTCGTCTGAACCTTGAGCACGATGGCTTCGAGGTCTTCGAGGCCGCCTCGGGCGACAAGGCCCTCGAGCAGCTCCGCGACCGGCTGCCTGACCTGGTCCTGCTGGACGTCATGATGCCGGATCTGGACGGGTTCGAGACCCTGCGCCTCATGCGTGAGATATCGTCCGTGCCGGTCATCATGCTCACCGCCCGGGGCGACGAGGATGACCGGGTCCGCGGGCTCGAGCTGGGCGCCGACGACTACGTCACCAAGCCGTTCAGCCCACGCGAGCTTGTCAGCCGGGTGCGGGCGGTCCTACGCCGGACCGAGACGGCCACCGCACCGACCCACGAGGCCATCCAGGTTGACGATCGACTGAAGATCGACTTTGGCCGCCGTGAGGTCTGGGTGGAGGGCAAGCTGGTGAAGCTTCGCCCCACAGAGTACAAGCTGCTGTACCACCTGGTGCAGAATGCCGGCTGGGTCGTGCCGCACGAGCAGCTGCTCGCCAAGGTGTGGGGCTACGAATACCGCGACGAAACCCACTACCTGCGGCTGTACGTCAACTACTTGCGGCAGAAGCTCGAAGTCGATCCGGCCACTCCCCAGTACATCTTGACCGAACGCGGCGTCGGCTACCGCTTCGTCGATTACCGCCGCCAGGCGGCCGCCGGCTGAAGCACGCCCACTCGAACCAACGCGCCGACACAACACAACCTCCCTTTCGCCCTTGCCTGGCGCGCCGCGCAAAGAATGCCGGCAAGCCCATTCTCGGGGACTCATGGCTGAGATCGCTTGCTTCGAGCCGCGTGGCCTCGCCTCATCCCGCGGCGCCGTGGACCGCCTTTCGATGAAGCCCTGCGTGGATCGCTCGGGTCATGCGGCCTGATGGGCTCCCCGGCCGTCCAGACCGACGCTGAGGTCATCGTGAAGGCAACCCTGCCCGGCGTAGCGGCCGACGACATCTCGATATCTGTGACCGGCGATGTCCCGACCATCGGAGACGAAGTCAAGACCGGCAGAGAGGCGGCTCCGGCGAATTGCCAGGTATGCGAGAAACGCGACGGCGCATTGAGCCGCTCATTGACCCTCCCGGCCTCGGTCAAGGCCGACAAGGCGGAGGCCAAATTCGATAATGAAACCTCAAGTTGACCCTGCCGAACGCCGAAGCCGTCAAACCCAAGCCGATCGCCGTGATGACCGAGTAAGTCCGTCCGCCTGTTCGTTCATCTCCGGCGGCACCGAGCGCGAGATCCGCCGGATGGCGTCGTTCCTTGTATCTTGGATAGCGCTAGGTTACAATCGTTGTCTCTTGAGGGGATTCGATGGCACGACAGCGCATTTTGCTCGTCGATGATCATGAAGTCGTACGGCTGGGCCTTCGATCCTTGCTGGAACAGCATCTGAACTTCGAGGTCGTGGCCGAGGCGTCGACGGCCCGCGAGGCTGTCGACAAGACCCGGACCCACAAGCCGGACGTCATCGTCATGGATATCCGGCTGAAGGGGGGCTCCGGGATCGAGGCCTGCCAGGAGATCACGAACGAGTTCCCGGACGCCAAGGTCATCATGTTGACGTCCTACGCCGAGGACGAGATGCTGTTCTC
>JBGOYQ010000037.1:0-7997 GCA_041479735.1 Anaerolineae bacterium
CATCGACGAGATCGACAAGACCGCCCGCAAGACCGGCGACAATCCCAGCATCACTCGCGACGTCTCCGGCGAGGGGGTCCAACAGGCCCTGCTGAAGATCATCGAGGGCGCCGTCGTCAACGTCCCGCCGCAAGGCGGGCGCAAGCACCCGCAGCAGGAGTTCATCCAGGTCGATACCAACGATGTCTTGTTCATCTGCGGGGGCACGTTCGACGGCCTGCCGGAGATCGTCGCCGAGCGCGTCGGCCGACGCGGCAGCATGGGCTTCCCCGGGACGCGTCTGTTCGAGGGCGCCGGGATCCTGAACGACACCGAGCTTCTCAAGCTGGTGACGCCCGATGACCTGATGCGCTTCGGTATGATTCCCGAGATGGTTGGGCGCCTGCCCGTTGTCGTCAGCGTCCACCCGCTGGACAAGGCCTCTTTGCGGGCAATCCTGACCGAACCGCGCAACGCCCTCGTCCGGCAGTACCAGAAGCTGTTCGAGTTCGACGACGTAGAGCTGCAATTCACCCCGGAGGCTCTTGACGCCGCCGCCCGCCTGGCGATGGAGCATGAGACAGGCGCGCGCGGGTTGCGCGCCATCATTGAGGGCGTGCTGATGGACGTGATGTTCCTGATCCCGTCCAAGCCACTGATCCGCAAGGTGGTCCTGGACGAGGCCGCGATCCTGCGCGAGTCCAAGCCGAGTATGCTCGACGCAGCCGGCAATCCTGTGTCGGCCGAGGACGAATCCGCCCTCTCCGACGCCGCCTGAAGCGCCCCGCGTTCGCCCAATCGACTATGTTGATCCCATCGACCTTCTCGATCGTCGGATTCGATCCCGTCGGCCCCGCCTGGGGCATCGCCGTCGCCTCCAAATTCCCGGCGGTGGGAGCCGTCGTGCCGTGGGCAAAGGCGGGCAGCGGCGCGGTCGCTACACAATCCTTCGCCAACACCACCTTCGGGCCTGGTGGGCTGGAGAAGATGGCCTCGGGGACGCCTGCCGGCGCCTCGCTCGAAGAGTTGCTCTCCGGGGACGAGGGCCGGGAGCATCGTCAGGTCGGGATGGTCGATCCGCTCGGTGCGGCGGCCACGTTCACCGGCGCCGACTGCATGCCGTGGGCCGGAGGCAAGACCGGGAGGCACTTCGCCGTACAGGGCAACATCCTGACAGGCCCCGAGGTGGTCGAAGCGATGGCGGCCACGTTTGTCCAGGCGCGGGGTGACCTGCCGGACCGGCTGCTGGCGGCGCTGACGGCCGGCGATCGGTCCGGCGGAGACCGCCGTGGCCGGCAGAGCGCGGCGATCCTGGTCGTCAAGGCCGGGGCCGGTTACGGCGGATTCAACGACCGCTGGATCGATTATCGTGTCGACGACCACCCCGCCCCGGTCGAGCGTTTGGCCGAGCTTCTCGAGCTGCACCGGCTGTACTTCGAGAAAAGCGCCCCGGAAGATCGGCTGGCGCTGCAGGGCGATGTGGTCATGCATCTCAAGGAGATCTTGACACGACTGGGGCTCTACACCGGCGCCGCCACGGGCGAGTTGGACCCGGTGGCGTCCAAGGCCCTCGAAGCCTTCATCGGTAATGACAACTTCGAGGATCGAACCGATTTCAAGCAAGGCTGGATCGACCGGCCGGTGTACGAGTTCCTGCTTCGCAAGCATGCCCCGCGAAGCGGGCCTCAGCCTGACCCGGTCCAGGAGCATTGATGCGCGCACTCGCCGACGTCCGCGGGGTGATCAGCGACATGGATGGGGTCCTATGGCGCGGCACGACCCCGCTCCCGGGCGTCCACGCAGCGCTGGGCTTGCTGCGCGAACGCGGCCTCCCCTTCGTGTTGGCGACGAACAACGCCACCGCAACCTTTGAGGACATCCGGCAGCGACTGGCGAAAGCCGACGTAGCCATCAGCCCGGCCGACGTATACACCTCGGCCGAGGCTGCCGCGGCATACGTATGCCAGCACTTCCCCGTCGGCTCGACCGTGTTACCGATCGGTGAAGCCGGGCTCCGAGATGCGCTGACGCAGGCAGGTATTCGATTATCCGAACGGGCCGACGGCGTCGTCGCCGTCGTGGCAGGGCTGGACCGTGCGGTCACCTGGGACCGAATAACGGAGGCTGCTATGGCCATTCGGAACGGCGCGGCCTTTATCGGTACCAACGCCGACCCGACCTTCCCGAGTGAACGCGGCCTCGTCCCGGGCGCCGGCGCGCTGCTTGCCGCGCTGCAGACGGCAACCAGCTGCCCGCCGACCGTGATCGGCAAGCCGGAACCACACCTCTTCCTGATGTCGCTCGCGCGCCTGAAGACGCCGGCGGAGGACACGCTTGTGCTCGGCGATCGGCTTGAGACCGACATCCTGGGCGGCCAACGAGCCGGCATGATGACCGGTCTACTGTTGACCGGGGTAACCGATCGACGCCAGCTGGCGGACAGCCCGATCAAGCCAGATTGGGTGTTCGAGGACCTCAATCACTTCTGCCGCGCATTCCGCGGAGAGGCGGATTGACCCCGCCCGTTGCATTCTTCGATCTGACACTCGACAACTTGACCGCCCGCCTGGCCGAGTGGGGCGAGCCGGCCTATCGGGCACGTCAGGTCTGGTCCGCCGCCTACGCGCGGTTGATTGATGATCCGGCCGCCATGACCGAGCTGCCGGCGTCGCTCCGGTCACGTTTGAGCGACGCGTTCGCCTTCTCGAGCCTGTCGCCGAGGGCGACCGCCCGATCGCGGGATGGTGGGACGGAAAAAGCACTGTTGACCTTATCCGACGGCCAGGCGGTCGAGGCGGTCCTGATGCGCTACGAGCGCCGCCGGACCGCCTGTATTTCGACACAGGTAGGATGCGCCATGGGCTGCGTGTTCTGCGCCACGGGTCAAATGGGCTTCGTCCGGCAGCTCAGCTCGGGCGAGATCGTCTCCCAGGTGTTGTACTTCGCCCGCCGCCTGGCCGCCGAGGGTGAGCGGCTGACTAACCTCGTGATCATGGGAATGGGTGAACCCTTCCACAACTACGAGGCGACCATGGCGGCGATCGATCGGCTGAACGACCCGGATGGATTCAAGTTCGGCGCCCGACGGATTAGCGTATCGACCGTCGGCCTGGTCCCGATGATCGAGCGATTCGCCCAGGAAGGCCGGCAGGTCAACCTGGCCGTTTCCCTGCACGCTGCGACGAACGAACTCCGCAGCCGGCTGTTGCCGATCAACCGGCGCTATCCGCTCGAGGTTCTGTTTCCCGCCTGTCGCGCCTATGTCGAAGCGACCGGCCGTCGGATCACGTTCGAGTGGGCCTTGATCCAAGGTGTCAACGACGACGAAGACCAGGCCCGAGCGCTAGCCCGTCTAGCGGAGGGGCTGACCTGCCACGTTAATCTCATCCCACTCAACCCCACGCACGGGTACCCGGGCGCGCCCACGCCGAGGGAGCGGGCGGCCGCGTTCAAGGACACCCTCGAGGCCGAAGGCGTCCCGGCTACCGTGCGCGTGCGCCGAGGGATCGATATCGAAGCCGGGTGCGGGCAGCTGGCAACCGAGCACCGGTCGGGCGGGCCGGCTCACCCGCCCTAAAACACTTCGCATCGGTAGCTTCAGTAGCAACCCCATTCGGCAATCGCTTCTCGTTTGTTTGACGACTGGATGTGCACCAAGAACGCCCCCGGATCGGGGGCGCTGGTTGCCGCGCTGGAGGTCGACCACCAGGGGCTTAGCCGCGGCCGCCAGCCCGATGTAGGCTCTCGGCTGCCTCACTCGTCAATGGCACAGTAGCCGTGATCCGCGTGCCCCGCCCCTTAGCCGAGTCGATGCGCATCAATCCGTTGACGAGCTGTGCCCGCTCGTGCAAATTGAGCATGCCCATGCTGCCGCGTTGCTCGTAATTGGAGGTCACTTCGGCGACGTCGAAGCCTACCCCGTCGTCCTCCACCTCCAGGTAGACCAAGTCGCCCTTCCGGCGAGCCCGCACCCAGACGTGAGCGGCATGCGCGTGTTTGCGGGCATTGTTGATGGCTTCTTCGGCGATGTAGAACAGGACCCCCTGCTTGCCCATCTCCAGGTCGTCCGCCACACCAGCCTCGGCTTCGACGAGCACCTGCTGGCCGTGGTTCTCCTTCATCTTCCCAGCCAGGTGCTGCAGCGCCACCACCAGGCCTTCGGTCTCCAGGATGAGCGGCCGTAGCGTGAACAGCATCTGGCGGATCTCCTTCGTCGTTCGCCTGGCCAACTCTTCAATCTTGAAAAGCTCATCGGCGGCGGCCTTGACGTCGCGCTCCATCAGCCGACGCGCGAAATTGACGCGCATGGCGATGGCGCCAATCGATTGTGTCGGGCCGTCGTGCAGGTCGCGCGCCAGCTTCTTGCGGGCTTCATCCTGTACCTCGGTCAGGTGCTCCTTCTCCTCCTGCAGGTCCTGGTACAGCCTGGCATTCTGCAAAGCAATGATCGCCTGCTGGGAGATCGCCTCCAACAGCTCGAGTTTGTCGGGCGTGAAGTAGTCCTTGCCCGGATGGGCGAACAACAGCAATCCATAGACCTTCAGGCCGACGATCAGCGGAATGCATACCGCGCTGTGGCAGACGTGCATCGCCGTCAGCCGTTGGAGCTCGGGATCGTGGGCCGGATCTTGTGTCACCTGGAGTCGGCCCGAGGACATCGCGTGTTCCACGAACCCGCTGACCCCGGGAAGTGGCACCCGCAGGTCGGTATGCGACAAACCTCGGGCCGATTCGATCACAAGCGATTCGCCTTCCACGAGGTACAACGCGCTGACCAGCCGGCTATCATCGCCGCTGCCGTTGGCGATTGCCCCGGCCGACAGGTCCAACACCATCTCCATAACCCGCTCGTAGTTGAGGGTGGCGTTCAGGGCAGCCGTGCGTCGGATCACCAGCCGGAGCCGTTCGAGCTCGTGGTGAAGGGTCTCCACTCCCGCGTCGGCGCCGCCCGGCGGATCTGTGCGCCTGCCCAACCATCCCAGCAACGGCAAGGAGAACAGAACCGTCGCCATCAGCTCGGGGGCCCAACTCGAGGCGGACCATTGGCTTACGGTAAGCACGACTTGCTCGAGACTCAAGCTTCTCTCCACGCGGGCTTCGCCCAACCCAAAAGAACTGGCGGCGACTCGCACCAGGCCTCGGACCCGGGGTCAGAAGCGATCGGCCGGGCCGGCCTGCATCTATAAGTATCGGGTATCCCGCCGATTTGAGGGCCTTACAGCTAGTTTACAACGCCCTGGCGATCCACGGGCGGGGCCCTGTGGCGTCCGCCCAACGCTTCCGCAAAGCTTCATGAAGACGTTTGCCTTGTAAAATGGCAGGCGCCCAGGTATCATAGGGTTCATGGCCAAGGTATCCATCATCTCGCCTTCGATATTGTCTGCCGATTTCACCCGCCTGGCCGATCAAATCCACGAGGCTGAAGCCGCCGGCGCCGGATGGTTCCACGTCGACGTCATGGACGGCCACTTCGTCCCCAACCTGACCATGGGGCCGTTCGTCGTTGAAGCCTGCCGCCGGTCGACCAAGCTGCCTCTTGACGTCCACCTGATGGTCGAAGCCCCCGATGCGCTATTCGAGCCGTTCGCCGAAGCCGGGGCGGATTGGCTGACGGTTCACATCGAGGCCTGCCCACACATACACAAGAGCTTGGAGGCCATTCATGCCCTGGGGATGCGGGCGGGGGTAGCGCTCAACCCGGGCACACCGGCCGGCGCCATCTCCGAGGTCTTGCCTCAGGTGGACTTGATCCTGGTCATGACAGTCGACCCCGGGTTCTCCGGCGGCAAGTATGTTCCCGAGATGCTCGACAAGATCCGGAGCGTCCGGTCCTGGCAGGAGGCCGGCCGCACGAAGGCGCTAATCGCCGTCGACGGAGGTATCTCAGCGCAGACGGTTCCGGCCGTGGCGCAAGCCGGCGCGGAGGTGTTCGTGGCGGCCAGCGCCGTGTTCAAGCATCCTCAGGGGATACGTGCCGGGATCCATGCCTTGCAGGCTGCCCTGGAACTTGCCCCGGCCTAGGATGCATTCGGCCGCCCTTCGGGCGGCCGAGCGTTCGAGGACGAACGTGGGAAACAAATCAGACGCGGGCGAGGCGCTTGATGCACTTGGCGCACAGCGTCTTGCGCACGAGTTGACCACCCTCCAGCAGGCGCACATGCTGGAGATTCGGGCGGAAGGTCCTTCGGGTCGCTCGCATGGAGAAGCTTCGCCGCTGTCCGAACGTCGTTGTCTTGCCGCAGTTAGCGCACCTTGCCATCGAGACGGGTTCCTTTCCGATCCAAGACTGGCCCAAGTTTACCACACGTTGGCAGGACCTTCCAAGGCCGGCGTTCGCCGCGGAGGCATGCACCGATGACCGCTGACACCCCCCTTGGCCGGATCACGATCGCAACTCGGGCCATCGCCACGATCGCGTCGCAGGCCGCTTTGCGCTCCTATGGCGTCGTCGGCATGTCGCCCAGGAACCTGGCCAACGGGATTGCATTCGCTCTGGCCCACGACCCGCGCCTCGGCGTTAACGTCCGAAGCGGCGACGGTCAGGTCCATATCGACCTCTATATCGTGATCGAATACGGCACGCGTATCTCGTCGGTGAGCGACAGCGTCGCCAACACCGTGCGCTACCAGGTCGAGCGCGCCCTGGGGATGCCCATTGGTACGATCAACGTCCACGTGCAGGACCTGCGAATCAGCAATGTCGACTGACCGACAGGGAATGGGCTCATGAGCCTGGGGATGCCACGCGTCGGCGAGGCGCTCCACGAGAGGCTGGCCGAGCGCTATCGTACGATCGACGGCCAAGACCTGCGGCGGCTTGCGGAGGCCGGCCTGACTTGGCTGCGCACCAATCAGCAGACGGTAAACTCGCTGAACGTCTTCCCGGTGCCCGATGGCGACACCGGGACGAACATGTCGCTCACGATGCAGTCGGCCTGCGATGAGATCGCCGACATCGGGGAACTCTCGATCAGCAGGGTGGCCAAAGCCATCGCCCACGGCGCGCTGATGGGCGCCCGCGGCAATTCGGGCGTCATCCTGTCGCAGCTGTGGCGAGGCTTCGCCCGCGCTCTCGACGACCACGCCACGATGGATGCCGCTATGATGGCTGCGGCGCTGGCCGAGGCCAGGGACACGGCCTACAAGGGGGTCGTCCAACCAGTGGAGGGCACCATCTTGACCGTCGCCAAGGACAATGCCCTGGCAGCCCGGGAGGCAGTCGAGGGAGGTGCATGGTCCACGCTGCAGCTTCTGGAACGCGTCGTCGACGCGGCCGACGAATCGGTCCGCAGGACACCCGACCTGCTCCCCGTCCTCAAGGAGGCAGGCGTGGTCGATTCCGGAGGCAAGGGCTTGTTCTTCATGCTGGAGGGGATGCTTCGCTTCGCCTGCGGGCAGCCCTTGGACAAGCCCGGCGCCACGGTGCAGCCTCTTTCGTCGGTGGCGATGCAGGAGGCCAGGGACGCGGTCGAGCCCGGCCAGGATTGGGAGATCGTCGTCGATTTTCATCCGAGTGAGGAGCTCAACCTGAAAGCCTTCTATCGCCGACTGGAGGAGATGGGGACATCGATCCAGGTCGGCGAGGGCGACGGCATGTACCGCCTGCACATCCACGTCCCGGACGAGGCGCAGTACAGACCGGTCGAGTACGTCCAGTCGCTGGGGACCATCAGCAAGTTCACCGTCGAGAATTTGGCGGATCAAGTGGCCGAGCGTGCGGCCGCCTCCAAGCGTGAAGGCATCAAGCTGGCGAGTGTCGAATCCGGCCAACTGGCGGTCGTCGCCGTCGCCCCGGGGGCGGGCATCGCTCGTGTTTTCGCCAGCCTGGGCGCCGCTGCGCTGGTCGAAGGCGGCCAGACCATGAACCCGAGCACGCAGGAGATCCTGGCCGCCGTCGAGAACCTGCCCACCGAGAAGATCATCATCCTACCTAACAACAAGAACATCGTCCTGGCGGCGCAGCAGGCAGCCGAACTCACCGTACGCAAGCTGACGGTCGTGCCCTCGGTGTCCGTCCC
>JBGOYQ010000038.1:0-7845 GCA_041479735.1 Anaerolineae bacterium
CCGGGTCTACTCCCTTACGAAGATGAGCAACATTGCCAGCGCCGCCAGGTCGAGCCCAGCAGCAACGCCGACGTTCGTAAGCAGCCCAGAAGTAAACAGCGCAGGTCCGATCAAGGCGCCCAGGGCGCGGCCGGCAGAGTGTGAGCCGACGTTGCCGGCCATGACTGTGGCGCGCGCTCCTGGAACGAGCTCGGTCATCAGAGGGATGGCGCTGACGATGGTGAACTCGAAGGTCAGGTAAACAAGAAACAGCCCGGCGAGTGCCCCCGGCAGGCTCCGCCCGAGGGACGGCAGTGCCAGGCCGGCCAAGGCGTTCAACACGATTCCCACTGCAACCGAGCGGCGCTTCCCCAGTCGGTCGACGAGTCCCGCGACGAGGCCTTCGCCTCCGAGCTCGGCGACGCCGATCACTGCCGTCGCCGCCCCCAGGGCGATGACCTTCAAGCCGAATGAGTCCTCGAGCCACGCGCCGAAAATGATGTTGACCATTTCGTTGGCGCTGCTGATGAGCATGCCGACGGCCAGTCCGGCCAAGGCGGACGGGCTGCCCAGGACGGAGCGAAAACCTGAGATCCACGTCGGACGGGCGCCGACGTGGGCCGCGTCGGCGGGCATGATGCGCCAGATCACGATCCCGCCGAGGACCGCCAGGGCGGCGAACCAGGGGAAAGGTGTGCTCCAGCTGCCCCGGGCGATGAGCCAGGCGGCAACGGGGACGCCGACGAGAAAGGCGCCCGACCAACCGAACTCGGTCAACGCGATCGCCAACCCGCGGCGGGAGTAAGCCACACGGTCCCCCAGATAAGCCTGTAGCGCCGGATCGAAGATGATCTTCCCGAGCGCCGCCAGGATCATGCTGAGGAACAAACCCGGTACGGTCGGCCAGACACCAACCAAGACCAGTGCCGCCGCGAACAGCCCGATGCCGAAGAGCATGGTGGCCTTCCGGCCGCGCACGTCGGCGAACGAGCCCAGGAAGGGGCTGGCGACGCCCAACGTCGAGCGGGCGGTCACAGCGAGCGCGATGGTCGCCAGCGGGACGTTCAGGCCGCGGGCGATGACCGGCAGGAAAGGGTAGATCATCCGGTAGCCGGTGTTGATGGCCGAGCGAGTGAGGGTGAAAGCCAGGAGCTGAAACCGAAGGCGGGGGGAGGCCGGTCGGTCGATCACGGCAACGCTGCCCGCCGCAAGAGCCAACGGGCGAGCTGCCAGCCGCTGACCAGGCACAGCGTCACCAATGCCAGGAAGAACAGCTCAATCGAAGGCGAACCCGAGCCGAAGATGGGGGACGACGGGTGCATGACTTCGGGTGTGTGGGTCAGAGCCCAGGCCAGCGCGCCGAAGACGCCAAAGTTGAGCCAGCTGGCCCAGGCCAGGCTTCCCAGGAGCAGGATAGCTCCCTGAACGAGGACATCCACGACGGCGAGGTCCAGTCCGAGGCGCCAGCGCGGCTCCTGGAGGAACAGCCCGTTCCAGTTCGCCTGCATGACCCACAGGCTCATCGGCAGGTAAGTAAGCCAGAAGATGAGGGCCGCCTGGCCGAGCGCCACGGACCACCGCTGAGGTGTCGGCCGGCGCAAGGCCAATCCGACGATGCCGAGCAGGGCCGCCGCGGCGAATCCCGCCAGTGCCGTCCACACCCAGGCGCCATGAAGGTAGACCAGGCGAACATGGGAGCCCAGCGATCGCTCGGACGGACCGAGGGTGGACACCGCGACTACCAGGAGCAGGAGTACTGCGAACCACAGGAGCGGGGAGAGGCGACGCATCGCCGGCGATTTTACCCGCCTTTGGTGGCCGGTGACAGACGAGGAGCGAGTCCTCTCAGTCGAGCATCGGCATCTTCAACCCGTGGCGGCGGGCGGCGGCGATGGCCTGCGGGTATCCGGCGTCGGCATGGCGGACGATGCCCATGCCCGGATCGGTCGTCAACACGCGTTCCAGGCGACGCGCCGCGGCCGGCGTCCCGTCGGCTACGATGACCTGCCCGGCGTGCTGGCTGAAACCGATGCCGACGCCGCCGCCGTGGTGGAACGACACCCAGGTGGCGCCGCCGACGGCGTTGATCAACGCGTTGAGGATCGGCCAGTCGGAGACGGCGTCGGTCCCGTCGCGCATGCCTTCTGTCTCTCGGTTGGGAGAGGCGACGGACCCCGCGTCGAGGTGGTCGCGACCGATGACGATCGGCGCGTGCAGCTCGCCGGCGGCGACCATCGCGTTGAACTTCAACCCTGCCTTCGCCCGCTCGCCGTACCCGAGCCAGCAGATGCGGGCCGGCAGCCCTTGGAAATGGACCTTGTCGCGGGCCAGTTTCAGCCAACGATGCAGGGGTTCGTCGTCCGGGAAGAGTTCCATCACGGCCTGGTCCGTCCGGTAAATGTCCTCCGGCTCACCAGAGAGCGCTACCCAGCGGAATGGCCCCTTGCCCTCGCAGAACAGCGGCCGGATGTAGGCCGGCACGAAACCTGGAAACTCAAAGGCGTCTGGCACCCCGGCGTCGTAGGCGCGCTGGCGCAGATTGTTGCCGTAATCGAAAACTTCCGCGCCGCGGCGGCGGAAGTCGAGCATGGCGCGTACTTGCCTGGCCATGGACTCCATCGAGCGGCGTTCATACTCCTTCGGGTCGGACCGGCGTAGGTCGTTGGCCGCCGAAAGGCTGATGCCATGCGGGACATACATGAGGACATCGTGTGCCGGCGTCTGATCGGTGACCACGTCCGGGGTGACGCCGCGGACGATCAACTCCGGATAGACATCGGCGGCGTTGCCGATCAGCCCGACGGACAGTGCCGCGCGATGGGCACGCGCCTCCTCGATCAGCGTCATGGCTTCCTCGAGGTTGTCGACGACGCGATCCACATAGCCGTGCTCCAGCCGGCGCTGCGCTCGCGAAGGATCGATCTCCACGATGAGGCCGACGCCGCCGTTCATCGTGATCGCCAGTGGCTGGGCGCCGCCCATGCCGCCCAGGCCGGCCGTCAGGACGAACTTGCCCTCCAGCGACGGCCAGCCGCGTAGCCGGGCGAGCGAGGCCAGCGTCTCGTAGGTGCCCTGCAGGATTCCCTGCGTCCCGATATAGATCCATGATCCGGCCGTCATCTGGCCGAACATCATCAAACCCTTGGCGGCCAGCTCATCGAAGTGTTGCTGGGTGGCCCAGTGGGGGACCAGATTCGAGTTGGCGATCAAGACGCGCGGTGCGTCGACATGGGTCTTGAACACGACGACCGGCTTGCCCGATTGAACGAGCAGCGTCTCGTCCTCCTCGAGGTCACGCAGGCAGGATAGGATGGCATCGAAGCAAGCCCAATCGCGCGCCGCCTGGCCGCGCCCGCCGTAGACCACCAAGTCCTGCGGCCTCTCGGCGACATCCGGGTCGAGGTTGTTCTGGATCATCCGGTAGGGCGCTTCGATCAGCCAGGACTTGCAGGTCAGTTGACTGCCGCGAGGCGCACGTACGGTGCGGGGCTCAGACATGGAACCTCCCCGTCGGGGCGGTCAGGGGGCCGTCACGACCAGGTTCTCGTAATGGATTTCGGTCGGTGTGTCCGTGTACGTAGTCGCCGTCAGGGCGATGTCACCAGATGTGAAGGCCGTATCTTCGACCTGGGCCACGAGCCGCCCATTGACGGTCAGGCTCAACTTGGATCCATCACAGGCCGCCAGCAGGTGATTGGTGGCGTTGCCTTGGTGGATGGCGTCCGAGGCGGCCCATGCGGCCAGGTCTTCGAACTTGTCGTTCTGGATCCGGGTGATGGCAGCCTGCCCATCCCCACTGACCCGCAGCAGGTAGCCTTCGTCATTGGGTTGGACGCGGCACATGACTCCGTAGGCGTTGTTATTGTCATCCGCGGCCGAGACCTGGCTGGCGTCGACGTCGATGGCGGTATCGCTGAAGCGCTTGTACGCTAACCCCCACATGAGTTGGTCCTTCTTCAACGACGTGACGGCGTAGTAGCCCTGACCATAGCGAAGGATGCCGGTGTCGTGGGTTCCGATCTCCCAGCCGCTTCCGGGGTTGCTCCACATCTCTCGGTAGGGCAGGGCGGATGGGGCCGCAGGGACAGCGGGTGTGGTTGTCGAGGAGAAGCCGGCCGATGGGTTCAAATGTGAGCAAGCCGAGACCGCCAGGGCGAGCAACAGCGTGAGGGCAGGACGCGAAAGGGCCCGTTGGCTCATCCTGAGATCTCGCCCGGAGGCGTGGCTTGTCCCCAGTGATCGAAGGAGATCGCCTGCACGGCGGGATTCCGGCCTCCGGAGCGAGGCGGCGCTTCGAGCTCCGCAGGGTCCGAGGGGTAGCCGAACGACAGGACGACATGCAGGTGCAATTCCAGGGGGAACCCGAGCAGTGAGCGGGCTGCCTCCGGCTCATAGATGGTCGCCAGGCAGGACCCGATCCCAAGATCCCAGGCGGCGATCTGCATATAGGCGGCAGCCTGACCGGCATCGAACAGGATGGACCAGCGCTGAGCGGGGTCGGGGGTCAGGATGGCGACAGCGCAGGCCGCCTCGGCTACGTGCCCGGCATACGTTCCGAGCTTCGACAGGGCCAGCAGCACCTGGCGGTCACGGATGGCCAGGAAATGCCAGGGCTGCATGTTCTTGGCGGACTGGGCCCGCCGCCCGGCATACAAAATGGCGCGGACGGCCTCGTCGGGCAGGGGGCGAGGGGCGAAGTGACGCACGGCGCGCTTGGTGCGGATCGCATCGGCGACGTTCATGGGACCTCGGGATACGTGCTGGGATTATACGGCACCGCCACGATGGAATGCGCACACAGGCGGGAATCGTGGGCGAGCCGGCGGAGGAATCGAACGCCGCACCCTTCTGGGTGCGGCGAGACGATGGCATCGGAATACCGCTCAGTCGATCGTCGAGCGCGGGGGCTCCGGCAATGGGCGCAGGACGACTTTCCTGGCGTCGTACGACTCGACCCGGCCGTTGTTCTTCAGTGAATCCAGATCGTGGTCCATCACGGCCCGGCCGTAGTCCTGATCCTCGAACTTGCGAAAGTCACCCGTAAGGATATCTTGGACGCGGCCGTC
The DNA here is from genome assembly GCA_041479735.1 of Anaerolineae bacterium. Taxonomy (GTDB): domain Bacteria; phylum Chloroflexota; class Anaerolineae; order Anaerolineales; family E44-bin32; genus JBGOYQ01. Next base: position 5,046 of record JBGOYQ010000038.1, read on the forward strand.
ACCCCAATCGATGACGACCTCGCCGCCCTTGAGGACGAAAACCCAACTGCGAGTGACCGGCACCCCGCCGCTCATGCAACCTCCCAGAGTCCGGCTTTAGTCTCCCAGAGAACGGGAATGGCGGCAATCCCACCGAAGTCGGGTCTTCCGGTCAGAATGGGCGGTCTCAGGCGCCGGCCAGGACGGGCGCGTGCGCCTTCTTGCCGTTGTGGGATATCAGGCCGCCGAAGTGCGTTCCGGCCAGCTCCTCGACCAGCTTAGACTGCGTATCCCGCCAGACGTCGTGAACGGTGCAGTCTTCGCCGAACGCGCAGGAACTGCGGTCGGGCACGCACTCGTTGAGCGTAATCGGGCCGTCGATGGCCTCGATTACCTCCAACAGCGTGATCTCCTTCGGCTCCCGTGCTAGCGCAACGCCGCCCCGGGCGCCGCGCGAGGTCTGTACGACACCGGCCACGGAAAGCTGCGAGACGATCTTGGCCAGGAAGGATGGCGGGATGCGCATCTCCTGGGCAATCCGGCTGGTCGGGGCGCGGCCGGATTCGCCTTGTTTGGCCAGGTACAAAACCGCCCGGACGGCGTAGTCGGCCTGACGTGTGATCTGCATGAATCCTCCTGGGCGTGTGGGGCTTCTCGCCCTTAAAGACAATAGTTATCTAGTTCGGATATAGTCTACGCCAGTAGTCGGAATTCCAGCAAGTGCAGAGTGTCACAGTGGCCGCATGACCTTCTGCGAGCGGGGCTCTTGGGGGCCGGGCATGGTATCATTGGCCGATTCCAGCCTGGAATCCGATCCAGGGAGGCCGCGTGAAGAAGATCACCGTCGTCGGCGTCGGTTATGTTGGGTTGGTGACGGGGGCCTGCTTTGCCGACCTGGGCAACCAGGTGGTCGCCCTGGACATCGATGCCGACCGCATCGCCGGCCTGAACCGCGGCGAGCTGCCGATCTATGAACCGGCGCTCGAGGAGCTGGTCGAGCGCAACGTTGGCGCGGGCCGGCTGAGCTTCACCACTTCCTATCCCGAAGCCCTGGACAAGGCCGACTTCGTCTTCATCGCCGTGGGCACCCCCTCCGGGGTCGACGGGGAGGCGGATCTGAAACATGTCCGCGCCGTGGCGGAAGCCGTCGGTGCCCAGATGACCGCGCCGCTCGTCGTCGTGAACAAGTCAACCGTACCGGTCGGGACTGGCGACTGGGTGGCCGACATCATCCGTGCCCACCAGCCAAAACCCATCCCGTTCTGGGTCGTCTCCTGCCCGGAGTTCCTGCGGGAGGGCTCGGCCATTGCAGATTTCATGAACCCCGCCCGCACGGTCCTCGGATCGCTCGAACCCGAGGCGGCCGATAAGGTGGCCCAACTTCACTTGCCCTTGCGCGCGCCGATCGTCATTACCGATCTGCGGACTGCCGAGATGATCAAGTACGCCTCGAACGCCTTTCTGGCGACCAAGATCTCCTTCATCAATGAGATCGCCAACATTTGTGAAGCGCTGGGCGCGGATGTGAAGGAGGTCGCCACGGGCATGGGCTACGACCCGCGAATCGGGCGCGCGTTCCTCGAGGCCGGTCTGGGCTATGGCGGCTCCTGCTTCCCCAAGGACGTCAAGGCGCTGGCCTACATGGCGGCCGACAAGGGCCGCCATCCTCAGCTCCTGCAGGCCGTGATGGAGATCAACGACGACAGCCGGCGGCGCGTCGTCGAGCACCTGCGGGAGCTCATCGGCGACCTGCACGGCAAGTCGGTCGGGTTGCTCGGGTTGACCTTCAAGCCGAACACGGACGACCTGCGCGAGGCGCCCGCCTTCGAGATCGCACGGCAGCTGCTCGACGGCGGCGCCCGCGTGCGCGCCTACGATCCGGTCGGCATGCCCCACGCCGGGCCGATCATGCCCGAGATCGAGATGGCCGCCGACGCGTATGCCCTGGCCGAGGAGAGCGACGCGCTGATCGTGTGTACGGAGTGGAACGAGTTCAAGAACCTCGACCTGGAGCGCGTCCACGGGCTGATGCGCAGCCCGGTCATCGTGGACGGCCGCAACATCTACGAGCCGGAAGCGATGCAGGCGATGGGCTTCCGCTATCGGGGGGTCGGCCGAGGCACCCGCCAGACCATGCCGGTGCTGCCCAGGGCGGGCGGCCGATGACCGCCGCTCAGCGGTCGATCCTCCAGACCCGGCTGCGCAACGGCCTTCGGGTCCGGCTTAAAGAGATTCACACGGCCCCTTTGATCAGCAGCTGGGTGTGGTACCGGGTCGGCTCGCGCAATGAGCCTTCCGGCCTGACGGGCATTTCCCACCTGGTCGAACACATGCAGTTCAAGGGCACGCCTGCCTTCCCGGCCGGCAAGCTCGACAAAGCTATCTCACGCCACGGCGGGTTCTGGAACGCGCTCACCTGGCTGGACTGGACGGCGTACTTCGAGACCATGCCGGCCGACCGCATCGACCTGGCGTTGGAGCTCGAGGCCGATCGGATGGCGAACAGCCTGTTCGAGCCGTCGGAGTTCGAGTCCGAGCGCACCGTCGTCATCTCCGAACGCCAAGGCAACGAGAACGAACCGCAGTTCCGGCTGTCCGAGGAGGTCCAGGCGGTGGCGTTCCGCGTTCACCCGTATCACCACGAGGTGATTGGCGACATGGCTGACCTCGAGTCGCTGCAGCGCGACGATCTGTATGCGCATTACCAGCGGTTCTATGCGCCCGAGAATGCCATCCTGGCTATCGCCGGCGACTTCCGGCTGCGGCCAATGCTAGCGCGCGTGCGCGAGCTGTTCGGCCCGATCGCCCCGGGCGAACACCC
>JBGOYQ010000039.1:0-7820 GCA_041479735.1 Anaerolineae bacterium
AAGACCGTCCAGTGGTATCTGGCCAACCCAGCCTGGGTGGCCGCCATCCGGAAACAGCCCGCCTTCCAGGCGTGGCTCGAGGCGAACTACGCAGGGCGCGGCGCTTCGGCTTGACGCGCACGATTCCCTACCAATCGGTGAGACGTTCAGGAGACAACAAGACGGACGCAGGCCTGCGTCCGTCTTGTTGTTCCAGGATTTGTCGATCGGTAGGGGCTTCAGGAACCGAACAACAGCGCCCACCAGATGTCCCAGCGGCTGGGCAGCGGCATGACCGGTGTCGACGCGTGTGGAGTCGGATTGAGGTCGCCGGAGGCCGGCAAAGGGATGACCAGGCGCTCGCCGTCGCGGACCAAACGCGCCTGCGTCCGCGCCCAGGCCTCGACCTGCGGCTCGGACGTCGCCCCGGCCACTTGCGTTTGCAGTCGGCTCTGATCGGCCTCGAGCGTGGCCACCTCCGTGCCGAGTGTGATGGCGTCGCGCTCCAACCGCTGCGCGTCGGACATACGGCGATTGAGGTCGCCCAGAATGAGTATGCCGGCCACGGCGGCCAGCAGTATCCAGACGCGTGACAAGTTCAACTTCGGACCTGATCCCTGTGCCATGACGGCGCCATCTTACCCGAAGGCGTGTGTTGCAGCAAGTGTGCCGGAAAAGAAGCAGCCCCTTACGGGGCCCTTGGTGCCGAAGGTGGGATTTGAACCCACACGAGCGTAATGCTCACTGCGCCCTGAACGCAGCGCGTCTGCCAATTCCGCCACTCCGGCTCGGTGCCCATTCTACCTGATGCCATTGGTTTGTCAATTCCGGTTACCAGTTCAGTACACATTAGACACGTCAAGTTCATCGCACGACCTGGACAGGACCAGACGGCGTCCGCTTCCGGCCTCACTCCCCGACCCCCCTCTCCGCGGGGCGAAACGCCTTAAGTGCATGTCGGTTGGCGGAAAGGGGGATGAAATCTGGGAGGGGGCAGGGGGTAGGGGTCGCGACCAAGGCCTGGCGAGGTCACCAAGAGGCGGGGCGTACTGATTGTCTCACTCGTGTCTGAACGCAATCATTCCGAGCCGTCAGGTTCGCTGGGCGGCGAGGCGCTCGGCCTCGTCCAGCTTCAGACTGATCACCCGGCTGGCCGAGTCGGCCGCCATGCTGACGCCGTAGACCACCTCGGCCGACTGGATCGTCTGGCGGTTGTGGGTGATCACGATGAACTGTGTCCCCAGGCTGAGCTCGCGCAGCATGTCGCAGAAGCGGCCGACGTTGGACTCGTCCAGCATGGCGTCAACCTCATCCAGGACGCAGAACGGCGTCGGAGAGACCTTGAGCAGAGAGAAGATCAGCGCGCAGGCGGTCAGACTGCGCTCGCCGCCGGACAGCATCGCCAGCCCATGCTCGCGCCGGCCGGGTAGCCGCGCTTCGATATCGATGCCGGTGTTGGTCAGGTCCTGATCGTCGGTCAGCACCAAACGCGCCGAGCCCCCGCCGAACAGCTGCGTGAAGCTTTGCCGGAAGGCGCTGGCCACGGCCTCGAACGTTTTGCGGAACTCGCGCTCCATCAGGTGGTCGAGTTCGGCGATGACCTCGCGAATCTGGCTCTCGGCCCGGCGCGAGTCGTCGAGCTGCGTCGTCAGGAACTCAGCCCGCTGCCGCACCTCTTCGTACTCTCGCTTAGCCTCGATGTTGACCGCCCCCATGCGCCGGATCTGCAGCCGCAACAGGCCGACCTGGTTCTCGATATCGGGCGGCAGCTCGTCGATGACGGGCAGGTGTTCGACCAGCCCGTTGAGCGGCAACGTCCCTTGGCCGGTGACGCCCTCGTCGAACTCGAACGCCACCAGGCCGAAGTCATCCTCGATACGTTGCTGCAAGCCGGTTAGCTCTTGCTGGCGTCGGGCGAGCTCGATCTGAGCTTGCGAGTGGCGCCGCTCGGCCGCTTGCAGATCGGCTCGGGCCCGCGTCTCGCGCGCCTCCAGGGTCGTCCGCTCGGCCTCGGTCGATGCCAGAGATTGTTCGCCAGTGCGGATCTCCGCTTCGACCCCGGCCAGGATCTCCTCCACCCGGCGCAAACCGCCCTCGGCCTCGGCCAGCTCGCGGCGCGAGATCTCCTGCTGCTCTCGGTTAGCGGACAAGCGCTTGCGCCGCAGCTCCAGCTCGCCCGCTAGGCTGGCCAGCCGGCCGTCGACCTCCGCCGCCCGCCCGAGAGCGTCCGTCGAGGCGCCGCGCGCGACTTGCAGGCGGGCATCGGCTTGGGCGATGACCATTGCGCCGGCATCCGCCTCCAGGCTTAACGACCCGGCACCTACCTCCGACTGCAACCGAACCCGCTCGTCCTCCAACTCCCCATCTCTGCCGCCCAGGGAGCCGCGAGCCGCGGTCACTCGTTGCTGCTCGTCCTCAAGCTTCACCAACTGGCCGGAAAGGAAGCCGTGCTGGCTGGCGGCAGCCTGCTCGCGCAGGGCAGCCTGTTGACGGCTGAGTTCGATCTCCTGCTGGGACCTGTGCGAGGAGTTAAGCCGTTGGAGCGCCTGCTCGTGGGTGACACCGGCCGCCTCCCGCTCGCGGCTGAGCCGCTCGGCGTCCCGTTCGGCCTGCTGCAAGTTGGCCTGAGCCGTTGCCAGGTCATGTTCGCACTTGCGCACGGGATCTTCCAGGCCGCTGGCGTCCGCACCGGAGGTCACGACCACGTGGCCACCGGGGTAGAAGACCTCGCCCTTGAGCGTTACCGCGCGGGCGTCCATCGGCAAGAGCGGCAGGATCCGGCGTGCCGCGCTGCGATCGCGGACCACCAATGTTCGGGCCAGGAGCAGGTCGATCGAGCCGCGTTGGTCTGCTGGAGCCTGGGCCAGCTCGGCGGCGTTGCCCAGACAATCAGGGTCCGCCGGCGGATTGAGGCGCGCCGCCGGGCGCAAAGGCTGTGCCGGCAGCACGGCGGCCCGCCCTTGCCAATCGCCTGCCCCCATCCAATCCAACGCCGCCGTCACGTCTTCGGCGCCCCGGAAGGTCAGGCCGTGTTGGAACTCCCCGAGCGCGGCCAGGATCGCCCTCCGGTAGGGCGCCTCCGGCCGAATCGCGCGGCCGAGCCGCCCTACGAGTCCCTTGAGCGAACCGCTCTGGACTGCCTGCTCGAGGTGACCTGCGCCGGTCTCGCCGGGTTCGGCCGAAGTGCGTAAAGCTTCCAGCCGTGCCTGCAGGCTGGCCACGCGGCCACGTGAGTCGTTGGATCGAGCCATCTCTTGGGCCAGCTCGCGCTCCAGGTCGGCCAGCTGAGCCGCGGAGGCTTGCACCTCGGCCTCGGCCTCCTTGACGGCCTGCGTCCCGGTCTCCAGGGTTTGCGTCAATCGAATCGACTCGGCACGGGCCCCCGTCGAGGCCGCCAACGCGTTGTGGACCGCTGGACGGAGATCGCCGATCTCCAGCGCCAGCGCCTTCAGACGCTCGTCTTGCTGCGAAACCTGGGCGACCCAAGCCGCACGTTCGGCGGAGATTGCATCCAGGCGCTGTCTCGCCTGCACGATGTGGACCTCGAGGTCATGCCGGTCGACGGGCAAGGAAGCCAGGGGGCCGCGCAGCCTTTCGATCACCGCCGCGGCCTCGTCGAGATCCCGCTGCCGCAATTCGGCCTCTTGATGGGCGAGCGCCTGGCGGTCCCGGACGGCGGCACTATCGGCCTCCAACGAGCCGATCTCGGCCAGCGATAGGGCTTCCTGCTCACCAAGCCCTCGCAGGCGCTCCTGGGCTACGGCCAGCCGGCGGCCCAGCGACTCGCGCTCGGCATAGGTGCTGGAGTTCTGCTGGCTGAGCCGGTGCAGTTCGGCGCGACGGGCATCGATGTGGCTGCGCGAGGACGACAGCTGGCGATCGGTCGTCTCCTGTTCGGCGCGCAATCTGTCACGCTCGCGCATCGACGATTCGGCCTGGGTCGAGGCTTCGGTCAGCTGCTGCTGCATGCGCGACCAGTGGTAGCCGTACCAGATATGCAGCGCCGACTTGAGGTCGGCGCGAACCTGGTCGTATTCTGCCGCCCGTCGCGCCTGGCGCTCCAGGCTACGCACGCGCGGGATCAGCTCAGCCAGGATGTCCTGAGCGCGCTCCAGGTTGTGGAGCGTCGCTTCCAGCCGCCGCACGGCTTCCTCGCGCCGGCTGCGATACAACCCGATGCCAGCGGCCTCCTCGAAGAACCGCCGCCGTTCCTCGGCCTTGAGCGACAGCACGTCGTCCACCAGGCCCTGGCCGATGATCGTGTAGGTCCGCTGGGCCAGCCCGCATTCGGCCAGCAGTTCGGAAACGTCGCGCAGGCGCACACGCTGGTTGTTGAGCAGATACTCGTTCTGCCCATCCCGGTAGGCGCGCCGGCTGATGCTGACCTCGGTGAAATCGATCGGCAGCCAGCCGTCAACGTTGTCGAACGTGACGGTTGCGGCGGCCATGCTAGCGCGGGGCCGGGATTCCGAGCCGGCGAAAATCATGTCCTCGGTACGCTTGCCCCGGAGCAAACCATAGGACTGTTCGCCCAACACCCAACGCAGCGAGTCGGCGATGTTCGACTTACCCGAGCCGTTAGGACCGACGATGGCGGTAATCGTCCGGCCGAAGGCGAAGGTCGTCTTGCCTGCGAACGTCTTATAGCCCTGGAGATCCAGGGCCTTGAGTCGTGACGGGAGCGGCTGAACGGAATCCACGATGGCTTAGTGCCCCTTCGACGAATCCGGGCCGCGCACGCGCCCGAGGGCGTCGGCGGCGGCCTGCTGCGCGGCATCCTGTTTGCTGCGGCCCTGACCGCGGCCGAGGACCTCGTTGCCGGTCGTCACCTCGACGACGAACTCGCGGGCGTGATCCGGCCCGTGGCTGGCGACCGTTCGGTAACGCGGCGTCTCCCCGCGCACGCCCTGCGCCCAAATCTGCAGCCGGCTGCGCGGATCGAGCAACAGGTCATCCTGCAGGATGCCGTCGACGGCGCGGTCCAGCCTGGGCTCGACGAAATCGATCACAGCCTGGATGCCCGAGTCCAAATACAGCGCCCCCATGACGGCCTCGAACCCGGCGCACAGCAGCGCCGGCCGCAAGCGACCACCCGAGGCTTCTTCGCCCCGCCCCAGCAAGATCGCCTCCCCCAGGCCCAGCTCCTCACCGAACACGGCCAGCTGCTCCGTGCGGACGAGCGACGACCGTAATCGGGTCAGCTGTCCCTCATCCATCTCGGGGAAGCGTTTGTACAGCCAGGCGGCGCTCAAGAAGTCCAGGCAGGCGTCGCCCAAGTACTCGAGGCGCTCGTTGTCCTCCCCCGCCTCGGCGTGTTCGTTCACGTAGGAGCGGTGGGTCAGCGCACGCGCCAGCAGTCCCTGATCCTTGAACTCAAGGCCTGCCCGTCCGGCGAATTCCTCCGGCGTCAAGTGGCGTTCTCCTTGAACTTGGGGGGCGCTGGCAACCCAGTCAGGTTGGGTTGACCGCGTCCCGCCAGTTCCTACTGATGGTCTCGGCCGGCATTCTATCCCGAGAAGCCTCGGATGACCAGCACGGCGTTGTGGCCCCCGAATCCGAAAGCATTGCTGATGGCGATGCGCACTGGCGCCCGCCGCGATTGATTGGGGACGTAATCCAGATCGCACTCCGGATCGGGCGTGACGTAGTGAATCGTGGGTGGGATGATCCCGTCGCGGATCGCGAGCGCGCACAGGATCACCTCCAGCGCACCGGTGGCCCCCATCATGTGGCCCGTCATCGATTTGGTGGACGAGATCGGCACGTGGTAAGCGTACTCGCCCAACGCGGCCTTGAGGGCGCGCGTCTCCGCCAGGTCGTTGAGCGACGTGCCCGTCCCATGGGCGTTGACGTAGTCGACCTGCTCCGGGGCCAGGCCGGCAGTGACCAGCGCATTGCGGATGGCGGCCGCTCCTCCAACCCCGTCGCTGGCCGGCGCCGTGACGTGGAACGCGTCGGCCGTCGCGGCATAGCCGGCGATCTCGCCTAGCGGTTCGGCGCCCCGGGCGCGAGCGTGCTCGAGAGTCTCCAGGATGAGGATGGCCGCGCCCTCCGACATGACCAGCCCGTCGCGGTCCTTGTCGAACGGGGCCGGAGTCGTGTACGGCGGATCGTTGCGCCGCGAAAGGGCGCCGAGTCGATCGAAAGCGGCGATGCCAAGCCGTGTCACGGCCGCCTCGCTCGCCCCCGCGATGGCGGCGTCGACCACTCCGGCCCGAATGAGCATCCAGGCCTGGCCGATGGCGTCTGCCCCTGAGGCGCAGGCGGAGGCGACCGAGTAACACGGGCCTTTGGCTCCGGTGTCGATGGCGATCAACCCGGCGGCGCCGTTGGACATCATCATGGGGATCGTGAAAGGGCTGACGCGCCGCGGCCCGGATTGGATCATCGTCGTCACTGATTCTTCGATCGCCCGGATGCCGCCGACCGCCGAGGCGACGATGACCGCCACACGTCCGGCCTCCCCCGGCACCACCTCAAAGCGCGCTGCACGTAGGGCCTCGGCCGCCGCCACGCTGGCCATGTTCTCGAAGCGGTCGCGCCGGCGCACCTCGCGCGGCTCGACGGCCACGGTCGGATCGAAACCTTTGACCTCGCCGGCAATCTTAACCGGCAGGTCGGAAGTGTCACACAGCGTTATCGGCCCGACGCCCGAGACGCCCTGGACGATCTTCTCCCAGGTCTCGGCCACGCCTAGGCCGAGGGCATTGACGGTGCCCATGCCGGTGATGACGACCTGCGATGGCATGTTCGCCTCCATGGTGCCAGCGATCGCCGGGTCCAGCCGTCGTTCGGCGAGCGGTGCGAGATATTCTCAGTGATTCAACCCTGAGTCACGGATTGGGTTCCATCCGGCGCTTGTAGCCCGAGCCGGTCAGGACGGCGACGATCGGGTCCTGCAGGTCCTCCAACGTCTCCACCAGCGCCGGCCAGACGACGGCCGAAGTCGGCTCGACCCACAATCCCGCCCTCGCCAACACGTCCGCGCCGTGCAGGATGTCTTCCTCGTCGACGGCCAGCAGACGTCCACCGCTGTGCTCGACGGCGGAAAGGACGGCGTCGCCGCGCACAGGGTACAGGATGCGGATGCCTTCCGCCACCGTCGGCCCTTCCCGGACCCAGCCCAGCCCGGCTGAGCCGGAAGAGAACACCGCCCAGATCGGGGCACACGCCCGAGCCTGCACCCCGATGATTGACGGGGAGCGGCCGGCGGCGCCGGCGGCGACCATGGCCTCGAAACCGCGCGCCAGGCCGAGCAGCAACCCACCCTGGCCGACCGGACACACGACCGCGCCCGGGACGCCCCCGAGCTGCTCGACTAGCTCGAACGCCAGCGTGGCGACCCCGGCCAACCCGTGCGGCAAGTAGGCATGACTGGCGTAGACCGCATCTGCCTCAGCCTGGCGTCGCACGGCCTCGGAGGCCGCAGTTCGCGGACCCGGAACCGGCACGACCTCTGCCCCGTAGGCTTCGATTTGCGCCCGCTTGGGACCCGAGGCGCTTTCGGGGACGAAGATACGGGCTCGCATCCCCGCCCGGGCGGCATAGGCCGCCAGTGAAGCCCCGGCGTTGCCGGAGGAATCTTCCACGACCGAACGGACGCCGGCAGCGCCCAGGGCGCTGACCAGCACGGCCGACCCTCGGTCCTTGAACGACCCGGTCGGGTTGAGGGACTCGCACTTGAAATGCACCGTCCGGCTGCCGACAAGGACGGGCACGAGCGGTGTCCCGCCCTCCCCGAGGCTGATGAACGATGCGCCGGCGGGGATCGGGAAACTGCGCTGGTAACGCGCCAGCCCGCGCGGCTGCTGAGGATCGAAGGGCAACGGGTCGAAGGGCAG
>JBGOYQ010000040.1:0-7763 GCA_041479735.1 Anaerolineae bacterium
ATGCCGTGGAGGACGAGCGCGGTGTAAAACTCCACATTGGTCTTCAGGTTGCGCCCCGGCTTGAGTTCCTCAAGCACTCGCTGCGCAACGTCTTCGACCGTGCGCGCATCCTCATACAACTTGGCCTCGCCGGTGACCGAGAACATCCGCCGCACCGCCTGGTCGAGGACGTCGGCCCGCGGGTCGCGCACCTTGTAGACCCGGTGGCCGAAGCCCATGATCCGGCCGCCGGACTCCATCGCCTCGCGCACCCACCCGTCGGCCTCCTGCGCCACGCTCCTGCCGGACTTGGCCGCCCGAGCCTGGATCTCGAAGACCATATCCAGCGCCGGCCCGGGTGCGCCGCCGTGCAGCGGGCCCTTGAGCGCGCCGATCGCGCCGACGACGGCCGAGACCATATCGGATTGCGTGCTGGTGATGACGCGGGCCGTGAAGGTCGAGGCGTTCATCCCATGGTCGACCACCGTGTTGAGGTAGGTTTCGAGCGCGCGAGAGGCCTCGGCGTGCGGCTCCTGACCCGTCAACATATACAGGTAGTTGGCAGCATGCCCGTAGGTGTTCTTCGGGGCGATCGGTTTCTGGCCATGCAGCATACGCCAATAGGTCGACACGATGGTGGGCATGTGGGCCACCAGCGCCACGCCGCAGCCGACGTCCACCGCGCCGGACTGGTGCGGCTCGCCCTCGCACAGCCCAATCGTGTCGACGGCCATGCGCATCGCGTCCATGACCGGCATCTTTCGCCGGGCAGCCTCTTCCAACACGGTCCGGGCCGCGGGCGGCAGGTGCCGTTGGTACATCATGTCGTCCTTCAGCGCCTCGAGCTCGGAGGCCGTCGGCAGCCGATCGTTCCACAGCAGGAACAGGACCTCCTCAAATGTGGCGTTCGGCGCCAATTCCTGCAGGGGGAAACCCGCAATCGTCAGCTCGCCCGCCAACCCGTCCACATTGCTCAGCCGGGTCTCGGTGAACTTCACCCCCTCCAAACCACGTGCGATATCACTCATTGCTTTCTCCGTGTAGTTCTCGGCGGTGTTCCCGCAGGCTTCTGCCCGCGCCACCGCTTCCGGCGGGGCGCGGCCTACGGTCGATTACATTTGGATCGGATGCCCTTCGGCAGCATGGGCCGCCTCCATCAGCGCCTCGCTCAGCGTCGGATGGGCGTGGACGTTGCGGGCGATCTCGGCCGGCGTCAACTCCATCATCCGCGCCAGGGTCAACTCCGGAAGCAGCTCGGTCACCTCCGGCCCAACCATGTGGGCTCCGAGGATCTCGCCGTACTTGGCATCGATGATCAGCTTGACCCAGCCGGCGTAGTCCCCCAACCCGAGCGCCTTGCCGTTGGCCTGGAACGGGAACCGGCCGACCTTGACTTGCAGGCCGCGTTCCTGCGCCTGTGCCTCCGTCAACCCGAAGGAAGCCACCTGCGGCTGGCTGTACGTCGCCCGGGGCATGCTGGTGTAATCGAGGACGACGGTCTCGACGCCGGCGATGTTCTCGGCGCAGACGATGCCCATGGCCGAGGCCACATGCGCCAGCATCAGCTTGCCGGTTACGTCTCCGATGGCCCAAACGCCGGGGACGTTGGTCGCCATGCGCTCGTCGATCTCGATCAGCCCGCGGGGCCCGAGCTTGACGCCGATGGCCTCCAACCCCAGTCCCGGCGAGTTGGCCTTGAAGCCGATCGCCACCAGCGCCTGGTCCGCCTCGAGCACCTGCGACCCCTCGCCGCCACTGACCTTCACCTTGACGCCCGCCTTGGTCGCCTCGATGCCGTCGACCTTCGTCCCGGCCAGCGCCTTGATCCCGCGCTTGGTGAAGGCGCGGGCCAGCTCCTTGCTGACCTCTTCGTCCTCCAGCGGGGCGATGCGAGGCAGCATCTCCACCAGGGTCACGTCGGCGCCGTAGGCGTTCCACACCGTGGCGAACTCCAGCCCGATGGCGCCGGCGCCGATGATGACCACCGACTTCGGAAGCCGTTCCTGCAGGATGGCTTCCTGATAGGTCAGGATGCGCTCGCCGTCGACCTGGACGCCGGGCAACATGGCCGAGCTCGCCCCGGTGGCGATGATGATGTCCTTGGCGTTCAGGGTCGTGGTCGAGCCGGTCTGTCCCGTGACGGTCAGGCTGTGCGGTCCGCTGAAGACCGCCGCGCCCATGTGTACGTCGATGGCGTTCTTCTTCATCAGGAAGCCGACCCCCTTCACCAGCCGGTCGGACACCTGGCGGCTGCGCTTGACCGCCGCGGCGTAATCGAGCTTGAGGCCGCTGACCTCGAAGCCGAACTCCTTGCCGCGCTCGCGCAGGGTGTGGGCCACGTCGGCATTCCTGAGCAGCGCCTTGGACGGGATGCAGCCGACGTTCAGGCACACGCCGCCCAGCCATTGCCGGTCGACGATAGCCGTCTTCTTGCCGAGCTGTGCGGCCCGGATGGCACACACGTAGCCGCCCGGTCCGGCGCCGATCACGACGACGTCGTAGTCAGGCATTCAAGGTCTCCTGGTTTATTCGATCGAGTGGAATTGTATCGCGGGGTCCCCCCGTCGTCATGGACCGCACGCGCGGCACCACCGTTGCCTTCGGTGCCGCCCTCACCCCCGCTCGCTCTTGTGCGTTCGCTCCTGTAGTCGCAGGCTCCTGTTGTCGCAGGCGTATGTAGTCGCAGGCTTCAGCCTGCGGAACGCGGACCACGCCCTCTCCTTCTTTGGGAAAGGGTGGCAACCGGCGGTAAACTCAAGCCCACGCCTGCAGCGTCGAGACCACCTTTCCCAGGAACGCATCGGCGATCGCCCCGTCCAGGATGCGGTGATCGAACGTCAACGTCAGGTAGACCATAGGCCGGATGGCAATGACGTCGGCCGCACCGCCAGCCGGCGATGGCGCCTCGACCACGACGACGCGCTTCTGGATCGCACCCACGCCCAGGATGGCACACTGCGGTTGGTTGATGATCGGCGTGGCGAACAGCGAGCCACTGACGCCGTGGTTGGTGATGGTGAATGTCCCCCCCTGCACCTCGTCGGGCTTGAGCTGGTGGCCTCGGGCGCGCCCACTCAGGTCGTTCAAGGCTCGCGCCAGCGCCAGCAGCGACTTCTGATCGGAGTCCTTGATGACCGGCACGATCAGCCCTTGCTCGCCCATCGACACGGCCACGCCGATATTGACCTGGCGGTGCAGGTGGATGCCCTCGTCGGTCCAGGAGGCGTTGGCCAACGGGACGGCCTTCAATGCCGCTACGCAGGCGGACACGAAATACGTGGTGAAGGTCAGGTTGACCCCGTCGCGAGCAAAAGCATCCTTGTTGGCCAGCCGGTGGGCGACCACGCGGCTCAGGTCGGCCTCCATCACCGTGGTCACGTGCGGGCTGGTGTGCCGCGAGCGCACCATGTGATCGGCGATCGCCTTGCGCACCACGCTCAGCGGCAGGATGGTGCCCGGCGTCGCCGGGGCCTCAGACGGCGCCTCCTTCGCGGCAGTGGTGCCCTGGGGGCCGAAGACCTCCTCCGACGGGCGGAAGAGCTCGCCCAGCGAGGGCGTATCCCAAGGCGCCACGGCGGCTGGCGCCCGCTTCTCGACAAAGGCCAGCACGTCCTTCCTGGTCACCCGGCCACCCTGACCCGTGCCCGTGATCTTAGTCAGGTCGACGTCGTGCTCGGCGGCGATTCGGGCGACGACGGGCGAGATGAAGCCGGTCTCGCGGGCCGGCTTGCCCGCCGACTTGGGCTCGACGGTAGCAGCCGGCTTGGACTCGACCGCGCGGGCGGGTGCCTCCGCCGGGGCCGGTGCCTCGACGGGAAGCGATTCCCCCGGCTTGCCGACCATCGCCAGCAGAGTTCCAGCGCGCACCGTCTGGCCCTCGGGCACGTATACCTTGAGCAGCGTGCCTCCCGCCGGAGACGGCACCTCGGTGTCAACCTTGTCGGTGTTGATCTCGAGCAGCGGATCGAACTCGCTGACCGGCTCGCCCTCGGCCTTGAGCCACTTCGTGATCGTGCCCTCGACCACCGACTCCCCCAGTTGCGGCATGATGACCTTGGTTGCCATAAGGACTCCCGCCTTACCTGTCCCTTTCGCTTTCAGTGAGAGGGGCCAGGGTAAGGGTCAATACGCCGCCAGCTCGCGAATGGCGGCAGCGATTTTCTCCGGGTTGGGCATGAACCAGTCCTGCAGCGGATGGCTGAACGGGACGGCCGGCACGTCCGGCCCGGTCAAGCGCCGGACCGGCGCGTCCAGGTCGGTGAAGGCCTCTTCGGCCAGGATGGCGGCGATCTCCGCGCCAAACCCGCCGGTGCGCGTGTCCTCGTGGACGATCAACGCCTTGCCGGTCTTGCGCACCGAGGCCAGCAGAGTGGCCTTGTCTAGAGGCAGCAGCGTGCGCAGGTCTACTACCTCGGCTTCGACCCCGTCGGCCGCGGCCGCCTCCGCCGCCTGGATCGCGTACTGGTGCATCATCCCATAGGCGAACACGGTCAGGTCGGACCCCGGCCGGGTGACCTTGGCCTGCCCGATCGGAACGAGGATCTCCTCCCCGTCCGGCACCTCGCCCTTGATCAGCCGGTAACCCTTCTTGGGCTCGAAGTACATTACCGGGTTCGGATCACGCACGGCCGACTTAAGCAGACCCTTGGCATCATACGGGTTGGAAGGGATGACGACCTTCAAGCCGGGGACGTGGGCGAAGAATGCCTCGACCGACTGCGAGTGATACAGGCCCCCGCCGATCCCGCCTCCGTAAGGGGCGCGGATGACCATCGGCACGGTCCACTCACCGTTGGACCGGTAGCACATCTTGGCGGCTTCGT
This sequence comes from Anaerolineae bacterium, assembly GCA_041479735.1. Classification (GTDB taxonomy): domain Bacteria; phylum Chloroflexota; class Anaerolineae; order Anaerolineales; family E44-bin32; genus JBGOYQ01. The sequence continues at coordinate 4,803 of JBGOYQ010000040.1, forward strand.
TGACGATCTGGTTGAAGGCCGGGAGGATGAAGTCGGCGAACTGGATCTCGCAGATCGGGCGCATGCCGTACAAGGCCGCGCCTATCCCGACGCCCACGATCGAGAGCTCGGCCAGTGGGGAATCGATCACACGTGAGCCGCCGTACTTCTCGTGGAGACCTAACGTCGCCCGGAACACGCCGCCGCGCGGGCCGACGTCCTCGCCAACGATGAAGACGCGGTCGTCGTGGGCCAGTTCCTCATCCATCGCCTGGCGGATCCCTTCGATCAGCGTGATCTCAGCCACGGCGCACATCCTCCACGTAGACCGGGTAGGCGCCATCCGCCACAGGCGGGTAGGGCGCCGCCACGGCAAACGCTACCGCCTCATCGACCTGCTCTTTCGCCCGGGTCTCGAACTCGCGATCGGACTCAGCTGTTAGGGTCTTCTCCTTGATCAATCGGTCGCGGAACAGCACCAGCGGGTCGTGGGCTTTCATCGCCTCGACCTCTTCCCGAGGCCGATAGCTGCGATCGTCGTCGTCCGAGGAGTGCGGTGTCATCCGGCTCACGCGCGCCTCGATCACCGTCGGGCCCTCGCCGGCCCGGGCGCGGGCCGCCGCTGCCTCGACCGCCCGGTAGACCTCCAGCACATCCAGCCCATCGACGCTGTCCCCGGGCAGCCCCAGCCCGGCGGCTTTGTCCGAGGAGTGCAGCACTGCCATTTGCAGGTCCTGGCGGACGGAGATGGCATAGACGTTGTTCTCGACCATGAAGATGACCGGCAGCTTGTGAACCGCCGCCCAGTTGACCGCCTCGTACCACTCGCCTTGCGAGGTCGAGCCCTCGCCGATCGTGGTCAGCACGACGGCATCGTCGCCGCGCATCTTGATGCCCAGGGCGATGCCGGAGGCGTGCGGCGCCTGCGTCGCCACGGGCGACGACTGACTGACGACCTTGGCCCGCTTCAGGCTCCAGTGCGAGGGCATCTGCCGTGCCCCGGAGCTCGGTTCGCCTTGTTTGCCCATCAGGCCAAGAACGAACTCGCGCGGCGTCAACCCGAGGGATAGCATCAGCGCCAGGTCGCGGTAATACGGGGCGAACCAGTCCGTCCCCCGCCGCAAGGCAAAGGCCGCCCCAACTTGAGCGGCCTCCTGTCCGATCCCGGAGATATGGAAGGCGATCTTCCCCTGCCGGTGCAGCACCCAGGCGCGCTCGTCCAGGCGCCGCGCCAGGAGCATGACCTGATACATCTCCAGCAGCTGGTCCTTGCCCACAGGCGTCGCCTCGCCCCGGCGCGATCCGGGCTTCGATTTCGCGGATTCCTTCACGGGGTCCAGGACACGATCCCGGTTGGCCATTGGGGTTCCTCCCCGGCGGTGATCTCACAGCAGCACGCCCGTATGGTCGGGCGTCTCATTCGCTCCCCAGGCCCGGTGATGGGCCCAGGCGGGTGCGCCGCCCGGACCGAGGCGTGTGACTGTTGTGGGACGTGCTCCTCCGGCAAGTGGTCAAGGCTGACCACTGGAGCAATCTTACCTGAATTGGCCGGAAATCTCAAGGGAACATCCGTCAATCGACTCCCGAGGCGTCACGGCACGGGCCAAGGGGACCCGACCAAGGGTAGTCCCCGGGGCAGGCGTATAATGCCCTTCGCCAACCGATGGGAGGCTTGTTGGATCCTTCATCCGTTCAACCTTCCCCCTCTCTTCGCACCCGCCTCTGGATTCCGGACTCCCTCCTGTTCGGCACAGCCGTTGCCTCCGTCGGTCGGTTCATCGCTGCCTCGGTGTGGCTGTTCAAACGGACGATTGACCTTGTCCACCCGGCCGCGAGCGGGCTGATCAGCGCGAAGCTTTCGCACTTCGCTCCTTGGGCCATTGTACTCGTCCGGGGTATCGGTGTTCACGGCGGCACCCGCCTGCAGGCCGGAGACAGCCTGGTGGTCGCCGGCCATGTAGGGATCTGAGGCGAGCCTGAAGCTTCTTACGGCAGCCTCGACGGATCCGAACCATGAATGCCCGAGCCGACTCGCGCGGCCCGGGCTTACGATCTGCTGAAACGCGGAGGCAAGTATGCGCACCAACGGCAACGTGGTTCTCATCACCGGAGGCGGCACGGGCATCGGCCTGGCGCTGGCCGAGGCCTTCCTGCAAGCGGGCAATGACGTGGGCATCTGCGGGCGGCGAGCCGACCAGCTCGACGAAGCCCGGCGGCGGCTACCGGCCATAAGCACCCTGCCCTGCGATGTGGCCGACCCCGCCCAGCGCGCTCGGCTGGTCGATTGGGCCGGTAAGGCCCTGCCCGGTCTGAACGTGCTGGTCAACAATGCCGGGATTCAGCTCCCGGTCGACTTCCTTGGCGGCGCGGCCGGCGTGGAGACCGATGAGGACGAGATCGACATCAACTTGAAGGCGCCCATCCGCCTGGCGGCCCTCTTCATCCCGCACCTCGCTCGGCAGGGCCAGGCCGCCATCGTCAACATCTCCTCCGGATTGGGATTCGTGCCGCTGGCCAGCGTTCCGGTGTATTGCGCCACAAAAGCGGCGATGCATTCCTTCAGCCTGTCCTTGCGCCACCAATTGCGGGATACATCCGTCCGGGTGTTCGAGATCGTGCCGCCGACGGTTGAAACCGGACTCGACCGGGGACGCCGCGAGCGAGCCGGGTTCCGCGACCGAGGCATCTTGCCCGATGAGGTGGCCAAAGGGACTCTGCAGGCGCTCGAGACGGATACGTACGAAGCGCCGATCGGCGGCGTCGATTTCCTGCGCCTGGGGGCGCGCACGAATCCGGAACAGGTCTTCCAGAGGATCAACGGAGGGTAGTTAGCTGGCCGTCCGAGGGAGGCGTGCAAGCTGCTGGTCATCGAAGAGCTGCACAGTCATCGATCTCGCCGCTTATTGAGGAGTGCGACTTCACCTCACCCCCCGGCCCCCTCTCCGCGGACAGCCTCTGTCAATATGCGGGACCATGGCGGAG
>JBGOYQ010000041.1:0-7716 GCA_041479735.1 Anaerolineae bacterium
AAGGCCGGAAGCACGCACGAGGAGGGCCAGGGGAATGGAATAGACAGCCGGGACGCGCAGCAGGCCGAGGAGCGCACGGCCGGGACTGGTACGTCCGACGGTCGCGATGTAGACCCCGACCGAGTTGGTCAGGAGCGAGGTCGTGATGTAGAAGAGACTGGCCCATGCAAGGCCGTTCTGCCCGAAGGCGAAGTTGTTGACCGACAGGCCGTAATTGCCGCTGTTCATGAACGCGCTGGCCAACACCAAGGCAGCCGTCAAGGACGGCGGCAATCGCAACAATCGGGCGACGAGCCAGGCCAAGATGCCGACACAAGTCACGATGACAGCGGCAAATGCCATCATGCGCAGGACGTCAGTCACTCGAATCTGGGTGTTGAGCAGGAGGGAAAAGACCAGAGCTGGGATGCAGACGTAGAACGCGACCCGGGAAACTGACTGGACATCCACATTCAGGAAGCGTCGCAGCGCAAACCCGACGCTGGCAACAACGATGATCGGTACGATGTTGTCGGCGAATAGTCGCGCCAGCGAGCTCAAGCGGATAGATCCTCGTCGGAGTCGAAATCGACCAGGGCAATATCCCGCGTACCATCGACGAACGCCAGGTAGTCGACAGCGTCCTCGAGCAGGGCGGCATCATCGGGGTTCTCGGCCGCCTCAAGCAGGCGAGTCAGCGTTTCGCCGGCGCGGACGCCGCCCAGTTGTGCCAACGACCAGATCGCCGCCCGCCGCACCTCCTGGTCCGCGTCCTCGGTCAGGTCGATCAGATCCTGGTCGGCGGCCTGCAGCTCGAGTTCGCCGGCGGCACGGACCGATTCTGCTCGCAGCATCGGGGTGGCGCTGTGAAGCTGGGAAACGACCTGTTCCTGCCAGACGTTGTTGGCCGAACGTCCCATCGCCTTGAGGGCGGAATGAACTTGCGGTTCATCATCCGAGGCAAAGGCGCGGTCGATCAAGTCTGGGACCTCGCTGCGCGAGGAGTAGCCAAGTGATTCTAGGCTGCGAAGCCGGACGCCTTCATCGGCATCACGGGTGGCGGAGTGCAGCAACGCGTCCTCGATTCGGCTCAGCAGCCCGGTCTCGACCTCGTCGACCTCGCCCAGGTACACGAATTGACCGAGCGCGCCCGCGGCGGCCGCGCGGACGGAGTCGGACGTGTCGTCGCTTAGCGCGGCCAGCAACAGGTGAGCCAGGCCCGGGTCCTCGCATTCCCACAGGTTGCGAATCGCAGCCCGGCGCACAAGCTCGTCGGGATCCGCCATCGCCAACCGATTGACTCGCTCGAAGGTGAGCTCGAAGTTCTCGTCGGCCAACTTGCCGAGCCGATCGATCAAAGCTAGCCGCCGTTCGGACGGAATCGCCGTCCACTTATTCGCCATCAGTGCAACTTGGGGGGCGTCGATGTCGGAGAGAAGGGGAAGCCGGTCCTCCGGCAGTGCTTGGGAAGGATCGGCTAGATCGTCAATCAGCTGTTTGAAGCGCGCGTCCATGGGTTCGGGCATCCAACTCAATGCGGCAATGCGATCGGGTTGATGAAATCCTGCAAGTTAACGTAGAGCATCAGGGCGATCAGCAGGGCAAAGCCGACCGCGTGGGCCACGCCTTCATAGCGCGGCGAGATCCGCCTGCGAAGGATCGCTTCCGCGAATACGAACATGAGACGTCCGCCGTCCAGTGCCGGGATGGGGAGCAAATTGGCCAGCGCCAGACCAGTGCTTATCAGCCCGATCAGGTTGAGCGTGAGGAATGGCCGCTGTGAAGATCGGTCGACTTCGCCGGCCCACGAGAGCATGTCGTACATGCCCTTCAATCCGCTCAGACGGGCCTGGTCGGCCGGGATCTCGTGGCGGATCAGGCGAGCCGGCAGATGCAGTAACTCACTGACCTGAAAGCCCAGTGAACCGGCGCCGAAGGAAAGTGACTGACCCCAGGTGGTCGCCTTGGTAGGATTGCCCGTGATCACGCCCAGAGGCCCCTGTCCTTGGGGGGGATTCTGTCGAGGCGTCATCGAGACAGTGAGCGACTGCCAGTTCCTTAGCAAGCCCAGGACGACGGGCTGGCCCAGACGATCGGAGATGGCCTTTTGCAACGTAGGGAAGCCAGTAATCGGCTCCGAGTCGACACTGGTGATGACGTCGCCGGTCTGGATACCGGAGGTTGCGGCGGGGGATCCGGCGGCGATGCCGGTCACTAGGACGCGCTCGGAGTCTGGGGCCGCGAATTTGAACGCGGCGGTGAAGGCTATGAACGCCAGCAGCACATTGGCCGCCGGCCCGGCCAGCAGGACGACCGTTCGAACGCGTTTGGGCGCGCCAGCCAGGCCACCGACCACGCCGGGGTCGTCTTCTCCGGCGGGGCGGACAAATCCGCCCAAGGGGATTGCGTTGAGGGTGAACCGCGTCCCGGCCGCTGTGAATAGCGTGGCCAGACGGGGCGGAAAGCCCAGACCGAATTCATCGACTTTGACCCGGCAGGCTTTGGCAGCCAGAAAATGGCCAAATTCATGCCCGATGATAAGGGTACCTAGCACGACGACGAATAGTAGGAAATCAGCCACCGAAGGAATCCTCAGCCCATTTCGGGCACGAATTATAGCACTTGAGGTCTGGTTTACTCACCCGGCTGGGAGCAGCGCGGCTGGGGGCCCTGGCTTGGAGGCGAGGACGGCCTGTACGCCGGGAATCAATCGCAACCGACGATCGACCTCGGGAGCCGCCGCCCCCGGGCAGAGGCAATGGACATTAGGACCGGCGTCGACCGTGGCGCACACCGCCAGCCCGGTAGAGCGCCATTCGGCGACCTCGTGCAGGACGTCGACCGTTGCAGAAGACCAGTAGAGCAGTGGCGGGGTGGATGTCATCATGATGGCGTGCATGAGCAGGCTGTCCTGCTCGACGACCGCGGCCAATGCGGCGAAATCCCTCCGCAAGATCGCCTCCCGGCAGATTGCCAGCCTGCGCGGGGTATCTGCCAGGCGCGCGACCTGCAGAGGGCTGGTTGAGGCCATGCGGTGTCCTTGCGTGGAACCGACGGACTTTGCGCCCGCTGCGACGATCACGATAAGGTCAGCCAGGCCCCAGTGCTCGGGAGGCGCAAGTGGACGGGCGAACGAGGCTTCGTCTCGTTCGGCAAAGGGCCACTCGACGAAGCCCCCGAAGATCGAGCGGCAGGCCGAGCCGGAGCCAAGGCGGGCAAGGCGGGATAGCCCTACCGGATCGAGGTGCAGCCCGGCCGCGGCGCAACAGGCTACCGTCAGGGCGGCGAATGCGGCAGCGGACGAGGCGATGCCGGAGTCGGATGGGAAGTTGGATTCGGACGTGATCAGCGCCCTGGTCGAGATGCCTGCCATCGCGCGGACGCGATCGACTTGCGAGGAGACGCGGGAGAGCGCAGGCGCCGCAGCAGGCTGGCCCTGGATGATGACCTCATCCGCCTCGAGGCGGTCGTCGAAGGCAACGCGGGTTCGCGTTTCAAGCCCGGCGAGCGTCATCGAGATCGAGCCGTTGGCGGGTACGCGCAGCGCCGAGTCGATGTCGCCCCAGTACTTGATCAGGGCGATGTTGGGACTGGCGAGAGCGGTGGCGGAGCGGGTCATGGCCTGAAGCAGGGAGCCTGTGCTGGCCTTTATGTGAGATGGAAAACGCCCGTCGCCGGGCGTGTCATGGGGTGGCTGACGGGGATCGAACCCGCAACCCCTTGATCCACAGTCAAGTGCTCTGCCATTGAGCTACAGCCACCACGAGGCGCTTGACCACGCCGGCGGCGATTATAGCACAGGCATGACCTGCGGGAGCTCAGGCGACCGTGCGCTACAGGACTTATTCTTCCTGCCATAGCGAGATGGCAAGTTGTGGCGTCAGGTCCGCGTGGTTAGTGGCGGGCGCGTAGATGCAAGCCGTTGGCGGGCCGGGATGGCCGGCCGCGTGGGATGCCGCGAGGTACGCATGGACGCTCCTTGCGGCCATGTATGTGAAGCCCCCGAAGCGCGCGCACAGCTTCGGTGGCAGGCTCGAGAACTCAAGGGGGGGAAGTTCACATGAAGGGATTCAATTCCGAGACCCGCGCCAGGCACTCTTGCCGGACCTGCACATCCGACGCGCACTCGGCCAGCCACAGCCAGGCTACGACATTCTTCGGCTCGCGCTTGAGGACCCAGGCAAGGGCAACCTGCCCTTTGTTGGATTCCCCCCGTTTGATCGCGGAAACGGCAAAGTCCAGGGCTTGCTCACAGGTCGGCATAGGTAAGGTGGCCATCGAAGGTGCTGTCTCCATTGGTGCTGGAATGAGTGCGCCGTTCAAGAAATCCGTAGACATCGTAGCACGGGCAGAGCCACTCTCTGTTTGCATCTGCCTTACAGGTGGCGGCGGTCATGACTCCGGTTAAGACGGCAGAACCCTCGGCCATGAGGGTTCTGCAGAGGAGGAGGGCGGATCGCCGGTCAGGCGTACTGAGACCGAGGGCTAGATTTGGAGCGCAGGCCGGTGATCCACCAGGGTCCGGACTCTAGTCGCTCTCACGCCTTCACCGTGTGTTGTCTCACGACGCCCATCATTCGGCGATCTGCACTATCAGCGTAGCACGGACTTGGTGAGGGTGGAGCTTACGAACTCCTTACGGCCAGCTGCGATGCGGGAGCATCACGCGTGACTGGCGAGTGCGGTGCGGACGAGGGCGGCTGCTTCGGACAAGGGCCCGTCGGTCTGAACCCCGGAGCGCAGGTCCTTGATCGTCACACGACCAACAGCAATTTCGTCTGGCCCGATGATGGCGGCCAACGGGATACCCTGACGGTCTGCGTACTTGAGTTGTCGGGGCAGTCGGCCACCCTCCGGAAACCACTCGACTCGCAACCCGGCCTCGCGTAACCGTGCACACAATCGCAGAGAGGCGGCCGCCGAGGTTTGGTCGAACGTAGTGACGAGCACATCGGCCGGGTTCGCCCGCAGGGCGGGTCGGGCGGCAGCCTGTTGGAGGACGAGTCCGATAACGACGTCGCCCATGGCGAATCCCGTACCCGGCACTGGTTCGCCGCCCACGTCGCCGACGAGGTTGTCATACCGACCGCCACCCAGGATAGCCCGGTACTCGCCGACCTGATCCCGAGCTTCGAAGACCGGACCGGTGTAGTAGTCCAGTCCCCGGATGACGGTCGCGTCGTAGGCGAGGTACTCCTGGATGCCTAGCGGCTCAGTTGCCTGGAAGAGGGCGACCAGGTCAGGCGCGTGATTCCAGGCATCTCGGTCAGCAAGCATCTGTTGCAGCCCGTCGAATTGCCGTGGTGTCAGGCCGATTTCCCCGGCATACGCGGCCCATGCCGTGGGCTCCATCTTGTCGCGCCGATCAATCAGCCGAAGCGCCGCCGGCCGCTCTTCGGGCGTCAGGCCCAGCTTTGAAAGCTGACCATCGACCAAATTGCGGCTGTTGATCAGGATCTTGACCTGGTCGGGGCCCAGACCGAGGGCGCGGAAGAAGGTGGCGGCGATGGCTACGAGCTCCGCGTCGGCCTCGGGATTGTTGAAGCCGAGCAGGTCGATGTTCCACTGGAAGAACTCGCGCGTGCGGCCTTTCTGGGGACGCTCGTAGCGCCAGAACGGCCCGAACGACCACCAGCGGATCGGTGTGGGGAGCGACCGGGCGCGCGCCGCGACCATCCGGGCCAGGGACGGGGTCAGCTCGGGCCTCAACGCGATCATATCGCCGCCGCGATCCGGAAAGACGAAGGATTGCTCCTTAACCAGCTCCTCGCCGGACTTCGCCGCGTACAGCTCCAGCCGCTCGAGGAAGGGCCCGTCATACTCCTGGTAGCCGAAGCTCTCCGACACTTCGCGAATCCTCTCGTATAGCCAGCGGCGCTGCGCCAACTCCTCCGGATAGAAATCGCGAGTGCCCTTCACGGATGGAATGATCGTCATGGGGCATTCCCCTTGTCGAACGCGACGGACGGCGTGGTCTTGGCCACGCCGTCCCGGCATTGCTTTGCTGGTAGAAGGACGGGCGGCCAATCGTCGGGCAGGTGAGGCGCCGTTGTGGCCGGAAGTCTCCGCAGGCCCGCATGGCCGAGGCGACGGGCAAGCGAGTATAGCATGGCGCCAGAGACGTCGACTGGGGCGCGCTCGTGGATTGGCGAGGCGTGAAGGTCAGGAGGGGTGTGCCGTGGCATACGGGTTGGGCGGCACTGACTCGACTGGGTCGCCCACATGGATCCTCCCGCCCGTGACGGCTTTGGCCAAGAGTCCGCGTCGACCGCGGATTTCCGCCTGCAAACCGGGACGCACGCCATCCATGCGGTCGCACGGTGTGCAATCCCCAGTGATCTCCAGCAATACCTCGCCGGCGCGAAGGATCGTTCCGGCGGTCAGCCCGCTGAGCGGAAAGTCGCGGACCACGATGTTCTCGCGGACGTCGCCTGGCTTCAGACCGAGGCCATCCAGCGTCTCTCCCTCGATCAACAGAATCTGGCGGCGGTTGCGGCCGATTGAGGCATCCCCTTGCAGGCCTCTGCCCTCGATGGCCATGACCGACGACAAGCAGGACATGGGATGGCCATGGGCAGGCTTCAGGAAGAGGGCGTCGACACGACTCGCCATAGGGTACCGGGTGCGATCTCGCAGAGTATAACATCGGTGGGCCTTTGGGCCGAGGAATTCGGACGTGGTATGCTAGAGGCAGACCCGATTCGCGCTGCCGCGGTCTACTCGACACTCTCCCTTTCTTACAGGAGAAGTGATGGCGACACTGCCATTCGGCATTCTTCTGCTGGGCGCGGGCGTCACGTGGTCTTTCCGCAGACGTGCGGATCGCGTCACCTGGGGGATCGCCACCGCCTTCGCCTTCCTTACTTGGCTTGTGTCGCTGGGTTTGTCCGCAGCCGTACCCACTTCCGTGGGTGTGTCTGTCTGGGCGCCCGCAAACTTGTTCGGGGCGCGCATTACCTTCTCGCTCGACCGCAGTGGATGGCAGTTGACCTACACGCTGGCGACTCTGCTGCTGGCCGTGTTGCTTACCTCGGTCGGCCGCCCGGGTGGCGGATCAGGCCTGGCTCGCGCCGGAATGCTGGCATACGCCGCTATCGGTGTGCTGGGGTTGCTGGCCGGCAACTTGCTGACCGTGGCGACCATCTGGGCCTTGCTAGATACCGTCACCTTCGTATTCCTCCTGAGCCGAGTGGAAGACGCGCCGACCGCCCAGCAAATGGTCGTGCGACTCGGAGTCGATCTCACGGGCGTCATCCTGGTCGTCGCCTCCGCGATCGTAGGCATGTTTCCGGCGCGGGGAGCTCCAGCGGAGGGGGCAGGGCTGTCCCCGTTCTCGGTGGGCCTCCTGGTCCTGGCTGTCCTTCTGAGGCTGGGGCTCCTGCCGCTGCACTTTGCCCTTCCCGACTTGCCCGAGGTTCGGCGTGGCCAAGGCACGCTGTTGCGACTCGTCCCGGCCGCGGTTGCGCTGTCGGTATTCGCGCGCCAGTTGTCGGGGGGGATCCCGGTTGAGGTCGTCGCCTGGCTAAGAATCGGCGGGCTGCTCGGCCTGATCGCTGGCGGCGTCCGCTGGTTGGGGGAAGAGAATCCGGTCAAGGCGCGGCCGTTCCTGGTAATGGGTATCGCCGCCATGGGGGCCCTGGCGGCCAGCGTGTCCCCTGCATCATCCGGAGAGATCTTTCTGGCCACCGGCAGCCTGCTGCTCCTTGTAGGCTCGGTGGTCTCACTGAACGAGATCCA
>JBGOYQ010000042.1:0-7707 GCA_041479735.1 Anaerolineae bacterium
ACCGCGTTTTCGTCGGGTGTCGTGGCAGTCCGGCCAGAAGTTCATCACTCAGGGGAACGACCATGCGGACGGGTTTTCGGGCCTGCCTAGAGAGCAGGGCGGTCAGCGGTTCGATTTGTGGATATAGCTTAGAACCGAAGGCGCCACCGATGCCGGTGGGGACGATCCGGACACTGTCTTCGGGCACTTCGAGCACGTGAGCGACGTTTGTCCGAATCCAATAGGGGAGCTGAGTGTTCGTGTAGACCGTCGGTGGTTCGCCGGGGAGCACCGAGGCAGTCGCCACCCGAGGCTCGACGTGCGATTGATGCACGCTCTCGGTCGTGTAGGTGCCCTCGACAATATAGTCGGAGGAGGCGAAGGCGCTGACTGCATCGCCCTTACGCAGCGAGGCGCGGACGCAGACATTGCGTTCGCGTACCAATCCCTCCTCGGCCTGGTAGGTGTCCCAGGCCTCGTGCACGAGTGGGGCATCGGCCGCCATGGCCTTCTCGGGGTCGATGACCGCGGGCAGGGGCGTGTAGTCGATCTCGATTAGCTCCAGGGCCCGCTCGGCGATGGCCGGCGTTTGCGCCGCGACAGCCGCGACCGGCTCGCCGTGGTAGCGCACGCGTTCCGCTGCCAGGAGGGGCTGATCCCAAACCACCCCGGGCATCAGGAGCCCCGCCGGTAGGTCCTTGGCCGTCAGAACTGCCTCAACGCCCTCGAGCGACCGGGCTCGGCTCGTATCAATGGATCGAATAAGGGCATGGGGATGAGGGCTCCGAAGAATGGCGCCAAAGAGCTGGCCAGGGATCTGGAAGTCCATCCCGTATCCGAAGGTACCGTCAGCCTTGGCTTGGCCATCCTGCCGCGGGGTTCGTTGACCTACGACTCTGGTCTCGGTCATCCGGGCACCACCCCGATCGCGGTGTTCGTGACCGCCTTCAGGATCTTCTGGTACCCGGTGCATCGGCAGATGTTGCCCGAAAGGGCGAAGACGATCTCATCTTCCGTCGGGGTGGGATGGACATCTAACAAGGCAGCCGCGGCGAGCAGGAATCCGGGAGTGCAGTAGCCGCACTGGATTGCCCCCTCTTGCGCGAACGCCGCCTGCAATGCGGTGTGGCGGCCGGCTGACGTCAAGCCCTCGATGGTCTGAATGCGGAAGCCCTGTGCCCGTGCGGCAAGAAGCAGGCAGCTGTTGACCGGCCGGTTGTTGAGTAGCACCGTGCAAGCGCCGCATTCGCCCTCTTCGCAGTTGGCCTTTGTCCCCGTCAGGCCCAGGCGCTCGCGAAGGACGTGCAACAGGGTCTCCTGCGGCTCGATATCGAGGCTGTGCGTCTGGCCGTTAACCTCAAGGGAAACCGTCATGGTTGAGGCCATTACCCGCCCGTTCCTTTCCTGGCGCGATTTGCGGCCAGCCGGATGGCACGCTCCACCAGCTCCGCGATGAGCAGCCTTCGGTACTCCGCCGAGGCTCGGACGTCGGTGATGGGGCGGGCTTCGCCACGCGCCATGTGGGCGGCCTCTCGGATGGTTCGATCGTCGATTCGACTTCCGGTGAGCACGGCTTCGGCAGACTTGGCCCGGAAGGGGTTGGGTGCGACGGCCGCCAGTCCGATGCGGGCTTCCCTGCAGGTAACGCCGTCGTTGTCGAGCGTGACACGCGCGCAGACGGACACGATCGAGCAGTCGAGCGCCTGACGGCGCATGATCTTCATGAAGGCCGTCCCCGTTCGAGGCGGGGGCAGGGGAACGTGGATACTCACGAGCAGCTCGCCGGGCATGAGCGCCGTCTGATCGGGTCCGGTGAGGAACCCGTCGAGCGGGGCGTCGCGCCGCCCGGTTGCCGACTGGAGTGCGAGTTGCGCATCAAGGCAGAGCAAAGGTGGCACCAGGTCGGCACCCGGGGAGGCCTTGCAGATGTTCCCGCCGACGGTCGCCATGTTCTGGATCTGCCAGGAGCCAAGGCGCCGGGCCGCCTCTCGCAGTCCCTCAAGCGACGGATGTTCCAGGGCGTCCCCCAGTTCGTTGACGGTCAGGAGTGCTCCGATCTGGAAACTGCCGTTGGCTCGGAATCCGTCGAGTCCGGGAATCTTCCACAGGCTGACCACGTGGTGCGGTTGGAGTTCCCCATGTCGGATATCAACCAGCAGTGCTGTCCCTCCAGCCAGGGCTGCCGCGTCCCGGCCGTATCGAGCAAGGATCTCGCTTGCCGCTTCAATCGAGGCTGGCTCGTGGTACTCAAAAGGCTTCATCCCGCACCACTCTCCCAATGGGAAGACTTCCTGCCGGCCGGGCCGCGGCCCGAAGTCGGACAGAGGTCAAGGTCACATGAAGGCAAAGGGCGTTCCCGCTTCATGCCCAGCCCAGGCGAAGGGGCGATGCCAGGCCAGGAGGTAGCGCCTGGGTGGACTCCGGAGGATGCGTGCTGCCCTTTCACTGGATGAAAGAAGTTTCTGCCTGATGACAACTGTATGATAGCGATGTTTGAAAGTCAAGGCCGCCGGACCGATCGTGGCACCTCGAGACGGAACGCGGCGGCCCCTCCGACACCACACGGGTGCCGTGTGCGCATCTGATCGGGCTTCCGTAGGCTTTGCGTATTATGCCCGAATGTCATGCGCCAGTGCTTCGGAGAGAGTCCTCGTCAGGGTAGGCGGTCGCAGCATCGGCAGGCCGGCAGTCTTTAGGCATTGTCACAAGCCCCGAAAGCCGCATCCTTCTTTGTGTGCCCGAGAGGCAGCCAACTGCATCTGTTCGTGATCCGCATCGCTTCAGCAAGGTCGACGAGAGTCCTCATCATTGGGTCGGATTGCCGCGGAAGGGGATATGGGGGAGTGTGGACACACACGGCACGCGTTAAGTGTGGCGATCTCCTGCGGTCGATAGATGGGGCAAACCCATCGGAGGAGCGCGGTACCGACCACCGGAGACACAACCGTAGGCAAAGCGCGGAGGCGGGACCATTGCTATGGGAGTGTGAGCGGAGGCCCCAGAAGGTGTCGTCGCCGAGACGCTTCCGACCTGTCACCACTACCGGTGCGTTGGTACGATTGTCGGCAGTCTCGCGACGCGGCTCGGGGTTTGCGAGAACGCCCATTCTCACAACCGTGATTCACCGACCTTTCGCTCACGCATAGCCCCGATCCTCCTTCCCATCCTGATGAATCCATGCACTGGGGCCACCATGTGATTGTCGCATCGCGGCCAGCCGCATAAGTCACCGAAGCAGGGTAAAATTGACAGATATCAAGCCTGCCGGTTCAGACTGTCCGGCGTCGGGTGAGCGCCTCATGCCGTAAGACGATCGTTCCTCGTGCGCGCCGGACGTGAGCGTTCGTCTCATCGCCGGATGCAATCGACGCCGCCGGCACGCCCTCGCCTCTGCATTGGTCAACGAGAGGTATCCAATTGGACACGACGCATCCCAGCCTGCGCCACCGCGTCCAGCAGCTCCGCTGGCTGATCCTCATCACCACTGCCGCAGTCATCCTGCTGTACCAGGTCCTTGCCGGACCCTGGATCTGGCGCCATTACGGGCAGATGGCGCACGACGGGGTGGAGACCGCTTTCTTCGTCCTCACCGGACCCTTGCTGGCATTCTGGTCGCTCACGCTGATCGGCGATTGGCTGCGCGACCGGGATCGTGCCGCGCGCCAGCTCCAGGCCTCCGAGCGCCGCCTGGCAGCGATCACTTCCACCTCGGCCGACGCCATCCTGGGGCTTGACCATGATGGCCGCATCGTATCCTGGAACCGCGGCGCCGAGCAGATGCTCGGGTACCGCGGGAGCGAGATACGCGGGCGGCCGATTTCCGATCTGCTTGTAGGCGGCGAGGGCGCGCCGGTCGAGGCCCGCTGGCTGATCGAGCGCGTGCGCGGCGCAGGCGTCGTGCGCGGGCATGAAACCGCCTGCATCGACCGCGAAGGGCGGTCGGTCGAGGTCGAGTTGACCGCCACTAACCTGCCTGAAAATGCAGGGACGCCGCTCGAGGTCTCTCTGATCCTGCGCGATATCACCGACCGCAAGCGGCGGGAGGAGGAAATCCGCCGCCTGAACGCCAACCTGAACGAGCAGGTCAGCCAACGCACGCGCCAGCTGGCGGAGAAGGTCGAAGAGCTGAGGCAGGCCAACGCCGAGCTGCACAAGCTGGATCAGATGCGCAATGAGTTTGTCTCCCTGGTCTCGCACCAAATCCGCGCCCCGCTGACCAATATGCGCGGCGCGGTCGAGCGCATGCAGGCCGACTGCGGCGACCGCAACCAGACCTGCCAGCGCATGTTCCTGATCCTGACCGCCCAGGCGCAGCGGCTCGACCAGCTCGTGCGCGACGTGTTGAGCGCCTCGCGGTTGGAGGCCGGCGAGCTGCCTCTTACGCTTGAGCCGATCTCGGTCATGCCGGTTCTGCAGCAGGCCGCGGAGCAGATGCGCGCGCGGGCGGGCGATCGACCCATCCACCTGCTGACCAAACCGGGCTTGCCGCCTGTCCACGGCGACCGCGACCGCCTGACCGAGGTGTTGGGAAATCTGCTCGATAACGCCGACAAGTACTCGCCGCCCGGCGAGCCGATCGACGTCGACGTGCGGGCCGACCAAACCGAACTGATCGTTTCGGTGCGCGACCACGGGCGCGGCCTCAGCGCGCCGGAGCGCGAGCGCGTTTTTGAGAAGTTCTACCGCGCCGACGGCACCGATTCGCAGGCGACGTATGGCCACGGCCTGGGCCTGTATATTTGCCGGATGCTGGTGGAGGCCCAGGGCGGCCGCATCTGGGCCGAAATGGCGGCCGGTGGCGGGTCGGTCTTCTCCTTCAGTCTGCCGGTGGACGCCCTCGCATGACCGAACGCACAGTCCTGGTGATCGACGACGATCCGACGCTGCTCGAGCTGCTCACCGAACAGCTCCAGGCCTCCGGGTTGCAGGCCCTCAAGGCGCAGGACGGCCCGACCGGTCTGCGCCTGGCGGACGAGGCCCGGCCCGATCTTGTCGTCCTGGATGTGATGATGCCCGGGATGGACGGCTGGCAGGTGTGCGAGCGCCTGCGGCAGGCCGGCCCGCTGCCCATCATCATGCTCACCGCCAAGGGCGAGGAGTTCGACAAGCTGCGCGGGTTCCGCCTGGGAGTCGATGACTACGTCACCAAGCCGTTCTCCTTTGCCGAGCTGACGGCCAGGGTGCGGGCCGTGCTGGCGCGGTCGCAGACGGGGGAAGACGCCCGGCGAACGATCGCCAGCGGCGAGCTGGTCATTGACCTCGAGCAGCGACGGGTGACCCTCGCCGGCCAGGCGGTCGAGTTGACGCCCACCGAGCACCGCCTCCTGGCCGCTCTGGCCAGCCGGCCCCACCGCACCA
Source organism: Anaerolineae bacterium (assembly GCA_041479735.1). Classification (GTDB taxonomy): domain Bacteria; phylum Chloroflexota; class Anaerolineae; order Anaerolineales; family E44-bin32; genus JBGOYQ01. The sequence goes on from JBGOYQ010000042.1 coordinate 5,338, forward strand.
TCCCCACCGAGCAAGTGCTGCTCGAAGTCTGGGGCGCCGAGTATGCCGGTGAGGTCGAGCACGTCAAGCACTACGTCTGGACCCTGCGCAAGAAGCTGGAGACGGATCCGGGCGACCCCAAGCACATCATCACCGAACGCGGCTTCGGCTACCGGTTCGAGTAACACTTCACCAAGCGCGCACTGGGCGTACACCCGGCCTACACCTGCGCCTGCTAGTCTTTACACAGGGTGTCCATGGCCGAATCGCGTTACCGCGTCTCGATTCCCGACCTATCGTTCTACCAGCAAACAGTCGCCTGCCAGGCAGCCTGCCCGGTGCGCACCGACGCCCGCGCCTACGTCACGGCCATCGCCGCCGGCGAATACGAGCGCGCCTACCTGATCGCCCGGGAGACTAACCCCTTCGCCTCCACTTGCGGGTGGGTTTGCGGCGCGCCGTGCGAAGCGGCCTGCCGCCGCGGCAAGATCGACGCCCCCATCGCCATTCGCGCCCTCAAACGGTTCGTGAACGACCGCTACGGGATCTATCTGGGGGAGAAGGGGGAGACGCGCCAGCCTCCGGCCTGGCCGGGATACGCGGGCCCGACCGGCGCGTTCGACCTGGGAAACGCCTGGCTGCCGACAAGCCGGACGGCGCTCAACGCCACCCTCCGCCGGGGCGAGAAGACGGGGAAACGGGTGGCGGTCGTGGGCGCCGGCCCGGCGGGCCTGACGTGCGCGCACGATCTTGCGCTCATGGGCCACGCCGTGACGATCTTCGACTCGGCGGCGGTGCCGGGCGGGATGCTGCGGCTGGGCGTCCCCGAGTACCGGCTGCCGCGCGAGCTCATCGACCTGGAGATCCAGTCCATCCTGTCGCTGGGCCCGACGCTGCGGTTGAATCAGGCGCTGGGCCGCGACTTCACCCTGTCCGACCTGCGGCGTGAGTTCGACGCCGTGTTCATCGGCATCGGCACCTACGCTGCGCGAAACCTGAACATCGAGGGGGAGCAGCTCGACGGCGTGCTGCGCGCCGTCGACTTCCTCATCAACGTCAACCTGGGCGGCTACAACCTGGATCTCGGCCGGAAGGTCGTGATCATCGGCGGAGGGAACGTGGCCATGGATGTGGCCCGCACCGCCGCGCGCCTGGGGCAGCCCGCCCAGTCCGGCGGCGACCTGGAGGTGGCCCTCGACGTGGCCCGCGCCGCTCGCCGCCTGGGAGCCACCCAGGAGGTGCATTGCCTGGTCGTGGAGGACCGGTCGGAGATGCTGGCCGACCCCTTCGAGGTGGCCCAGGCGGAGGCAGAGGGCATCGTCATCCACAATCACCTGGCGCCCAAGCGCATCGTCGGCACCGGGCGGGCAGGAGGCGTGGAGACCCTGGATGTGGTTCGCGCCTTCGACGAGCGCGGCCGATTCAACCCCCAGCTGCGCGAGGGAAGCGAGCGCGTCTGGCAGTGCGACAGCCTCATCGTGTCCATCGGTCAAACGGGCGAGCTGGATTGGGTGCGGCCCGAGGACGGCCTGCAGATCACCCCGCGCGGTACTCTGGCCGTTGAGCGCGAGACGCTGGTGACAACGGCGCCGGGCGTTTACGCCGGGGGCGACATCGCCTTTGGGCCGCGGCTGATCATCAACGCCGTGGCCGACGGTCAACGTGCGGCGCGGGGGATCCACGCGCACCTGCAGCGTGTGGAGCCGCGCTGGGTCCGGAAGGGTTTCTTCACCGTCATACCCCGGCGTATGTATCCCAACCAAGGTCCGCTCCGCAACTACTTGCGATGGCCGCGGCGCCAACCCCCGGACCTGCCGGTCGACCGGCGCATCGGGGTGGCCCGGGTCGAGCTGGCCTTCGAGGAAGACGTCGCCCGGGAGCAGGGGGGCCGCTGCCTGATCTGCACGATCAACCCGGTCTTCGAGGGGGACTTGTGCATCCTGTGCAACGGCTGCGTCGATGTGTGTCCGACGGATTGTCTCAAGCTGGTCCCGGTTGCGGAGCTGTCGGGCGACGAGCCGGTCGCCGCGCGGGTCGAGCAGCGTAAGGTCGCCCAGCCGAACGCCACGGCGATGCTGTTCGATCCCACCCGCTGCATACGCTGCGGGCTTTGCGCCGCCCGGTGCCCCACCGAGGCGGTGAGGATGGAAAGCTTCCGCTTCACCGAGGAAGTGCACTTCGTGGAGGCCGCGTGAGCCTTCAGGGTCGCAGCCGCTGGGCGCCGTTGACCGAATCGCGCGTCTGGCGCTCGTTCTTCCGGCATGGCTGGCCGGATAACCCGCTGGACCGGTCGCTGGCGATGACCAGCAACCTGTTCTTTCACCTCCACCCGGTGAAGGTCAGTCGCAACAGCTTGCGCTGGTCCTACTCATTTGGTTTGGGCATCCTGGC
>JBGOYQ010000043.1:0-7666 GCA_041479735.1 Anaerolineae bacterium
GAGGCTCCATGTCTGCCCCACCCGAGGGCTCGGGCCTACGTCGAACGTGAAGGACCCATCGGCCGGGAACCAGGCGTTGACGGACTCGAGCGTCAGCGTCAAGGGGCCGTCGAAGGTCTTGCCTTGCAGGCGGTAGGCCCACTGGAAGCGTTGAGCCTGGGATACCTGCGGCGTGCCCAAGGCCGGTTCCGGGCTGGGTGGCCCGGCGCCGATCACATCCGGATTCTCCTCTTGCGCTGGGATCACCTGCCCGGACGCATCGGTGATTGTGATCCATCCGCCCGGCATCAGGCCTTGTCCGAAGCCGGCGCTGTCGTCCCAGCGCGTGCTGCCGACCACCAGGTAGCCGTCGTCGAGCGTGACCACCTTCTCGATGTGCAGGGAGATCCCGTACGGCTCGGCGCTCGTCGCTTCGCCCACCGCCACCGTTGCAGGCGGTTGCGTGACCTCCAGGACCGGTGCCACCGTCATCGACCCCGGCGCCGGCTTGAAGTGCAACGGCAGCTCCCAATTCTCGGGCGCGGCTCCCGGCGGCATGTCGTTCAGGCGAGGCAGCCGGAAGGTCACCACATCAACCCCGACCGGGAGAGCCGGGAAGATCAAGCGCATGCGGTAGCCGGAGCCCCAGCCGGCGCCGTCGCCGCCATTCTGCTCAAACGAGGTGCCGTTGGGAAGGACGAGCTCCCCCAGCGAGCCGAGGTTGGCGGCGCCTTCTCCTTGAGAATTGGCGGCATCGATCGACAGTCCATCGACCTCGTAGATGAGGACGATCCGGGTCGAATCGGCGATCGCCTGGCTCACCGTGAGCGTGATCCCGTCGCGCGTCTGAACGACGGGCGCTTCCAGAGCCAGGAGGCGTGCGCTATCGTCGACGAAGCCTATGCCGGGGATGTAGCCCAGCAGGCGCTGCACGGCGGCCCAGGCCCGCTCCGGACCGACGGCCAACAACGCCCCGCCTAGCAGAAGCAGCACGATCAAGGCGATCGCCCAAGCCGGGCGAAGGGCGGAGCGAGACCTGCGGGCAGGATGACTGTCGGCCTGTGCCAGCAGGCGCGAGCGCAGGCCATCGGCGAAGCCGGGCTCTGGCCCGGGGGCGGCGAAGGCGGTGCGCACACGATCCTCGAACTCCGAGGAGACGGCCATCTCATCCATGTCGCGCCTCCATACTGCCCCTGATCCGCGCCAGGAGTCGGTAGACGGACTTCTTGACCGCCTCTTCCTTCCGGCCCAGGACCGAGGCCATCTTGCCAAAGGTCAATCCGGCGGCGTAGCGCAGGCGCAGGAGCTCGCGCTCCTCTTCGGGCAGCGAACGCAGGACGGCCCTCAGGCTTTGCACGTCTTCGGCCGGGACCTGGTCTCCGGACGAATCGGGCTCCGGCATAACCGGCTCGACTTGCCTTCGCGCTGCGCTCTGATGGCGGAAGAGGTCCATCACCTTACTGCGCGCGATCGAGAACAACCAGGCGTCGAAGTGGCCGCGATGGCGATAGCGGGGCAGCGCCTCCAGGGCGCTGACAAAGGTCTGGGAGGTGACATCCTCCGCCTCGGCCCGCCTGCCGACATGGCTGTAGACGTAGCGATAGATGGGTTGGATGTGCCGGTCGTACAGGAGGGCGAAGGCAGCCGGATCGCGCTGCGCCGCGGCCGCCAGCACTCCGTCGTCCTTCTCATCCTGGCCCACGATCGGCCGATCCGAGTCCGACGCCATGAGGTCTGCCCTGTAGGAGTCGATCCGATGTGGGCGCATTCTATAGGGTTAACGGTCCCGACGGGCATTCGGGACAAATTGACCCGGATCGCCTCGGATGCGGCCGCCGAGCTTGAAGGTTGCATTGGTCGTCGGATTGGTTAACAATGGAAGCTGGGCTGGCCGAGCCGCTTGGGGGAGGTCCCAATCATGAGAATGCTGGCGCTCGAGAAGGGTCGACCCGACGCCTCGCCCTGGGATTTCGAACCCCACCTGCAGGAGGAGGCTCGCGCCGTCTGGCACCTGGTCCAGGCGGGCACAATCCGCGACATCTACTTCCGGGACGACCGGCAGGAAGCGGTTATCTTGCTCGAGGTTCACGACGCGGCCGAGGCCGAACGCGTCCTGGGTCAGATGCCGCTGGTCAAGGCTGGGCTGGCCGAATTTGAGATCATCGGCCTTCGCCCGTACTCGGGGTTCCAGCGATTGTTCAAGAAGGAATAGGCAAGAAGTTGTCGCCATGGATGAAGCATGACTGATCCGCTGGGGCCGGCATCCCGGCCGGGCATCCTCGAGCGCGTGCTGGCGGCCCTGGCCGCCGTCGCCTGCCTGGTCCTGACGATTCGCATCTGGCAGGTCGTTGGCCTAGATCAGCCGATGTGGCCGCTGCCCGCCGCCTACCTGCTCGAGGTGCTCGCCCTGGCCGTAGCCGCCGGGCTGGCCTCGACCCTGGGCTTGTCCATGGGGGGGTTGATCATCTGGATTGCCATCGGCGCCATCTCGGCCTTCGCCGTCCTGGCCTCATTCTCCGTTGGATCGTTCTATGCGCCGGTCGTCCTGCTCTTGCTCGTCAGCGGCCTGCTGGCCGCCTGGCGTCAGCGCGCCCGGATCCTGACCTACCTGGCCTGCGCCATCGCAGCAGCCGTCTTGCAGGCGGGACTCATCCTGGCGGTCGCGCGCCTCGTCTTCGCGCGTGGCTGAATCACATCCGACTTCGTGAGACTATGCAATTCGCACCTCGTCCGACCTCAGTCTGCACAGGCAGTCGTGGCCTCGAAACGACTACGCTTTACTTGTCCGCGCCTTCTGGGCCTTGGCGATATTCTTCGAGCGTGCCTTCGCCTGAGCCGGGGTCGGCTTCAATCGTTCGGGCACGTTCTTCCGCGGGTGCCCGCGAAAGACATCGCCCTTGACATGACTGGCCGGCCCGATGGTCTCCAGGACCTTGCGGGCGTCCGGCTCGTCGGTCACCAGCCTGCCGTCGCGCACGTGCGCATCGTCCTTGCTGATCAGCCAAGCAACGTCGGCCCACGAGCCGCTGGCCCTCCTACCCGCCAGCCTTAGCACATGGCCCGGCCGTCCGACGTCGTGATAGCGGAAGTCGACGAAATTACTCGAGGGTCGCACCTCGATCCGATAGTACTTTCCCATACCCCGAGTGCCCGGTTTGGCCCTGGCGGTCGCCCTGATTGCCCGGGCCTTCTTCGTGTCCGGCCTCGACGCGGAACGTGTTCTTTTGCTTACCATCCGTGGCCTCCTTCCAAATCCGGGCCGCCAATGGTGCCCCTCAACCGTCAGCGCCGACGCTCCGGGTCCAGGCGGTTCTCATCCGACAGTGGTGCCGTGCGGCGATCGCCAAACGCGTCAGGTGTCTACAACCGCGGCTGGGTCCGATGCTACCATACGACCAGCCGTTGCCAAAGACTCTCGTGCCAAAGACTCTCGAGGAACAGGCCCACTCGCTGGATGGCGGCCTGTACCGCGAGCCAATCCTTGCGCAAGGTCGGGTTCCGCTTCGTAAAGAACAGGCGCGTCTGGCTCCCCAGGCTCAGGCTGAACTGCGTCCAGTCCCGATCCCAGATCTGGAACTGCCACTCGAGCTGGACGATGAACGACGGCTGTCCACCGCGCGCCGACGGCCGTGCGGCCGGCGTGTGGAGATACGAAAAGCGCGCTCACCAGATACGGGTGCACGTCGCCCCTTTCGCCTCGTTCCCCTCCACGATCCGTGATCGACTTGTCGAGGAAGCGGATCACAGCCGCTGCGGCCTGCGGCGAGCGTGCCGATCGTCGGTGCGTTCCGGGATTCCTGTGAGATCCGGATGACGCAGCTGCTGACCAACAGACTTCGCGCACTTGCCAGCCGGAGAAGAGGCTGGTACCCTGGCCGCGTTTCGGGGTATACCCTGCGTTGTCGTAACCGAAAGGGCACGCCATGAGCAAGCATACGATCTCCATCGGTCGGATCCTGGGCATCCCTATCGGTGTCGATCCGTCTTGGTTCCTGATCTTCGCCCTGCTCACCTGGATGCTGGCCGCCAGCTACTTCCCGGTCGAGTTCGCCGGGTGGCCGACGGCCCAATACTGGGTAGTCGGGGCGATCACGTCGCTATTGCTCTTCGGCAGCGTTATCCTGCACGAGCTGGGACATTCCGTGGTCGCCCTGCGCTACAAGATTCCGGTCAAGAGCATCACCCTGTTCGTCTTCGGCGGCGTCGCGCAAATCGAAGCCGAACCCCCCAGCGCGGCGTCGGAATTCTGGATCGCCATCGCCGGGCCTGTGGTCAGCTTCGGTCTGGCAGGAGTGTTCGCGCTGCTCCAGCCCTTGGTGGGGCGAGCCGGCCCCGTCCTGGCCATTTGCCGCTACCTGGCGTACATCAACGGCACACTCGGCTTGTTCAACCTCGTCCCGGGGTTTCCCCTCGACGGCGGCCGCGTCCTGCGGGCCGTCGTCTGGGGACTGACCAAGAGCCTGCGGCGCGCCACGCTCATCGCCGGCACCGTCGGGCGAGTGATCGCGTTCTCGATGATCCTTATCGGCGTGTGGTTCATCCTTGCCGGCAACCTAGCCAACGGGATCTGGATCGCCTTCATCGGATGGTTCCTCGACAGCGCCGCCGTGAGCCAGCTTCAGGCTCAGCGTGTCCAGGGGCTGCTGTCGGGTCACCGCGTCGCCCAGGCGATGCGCGGCTCCTGCGTCACGGTCCCGTCCGATTCGTCGGTTCAATCCCTCGTCGATCAACACATCCTGGGCACGGGCCAGCGCTGCCTGGTCGTCCAGCGCGGGCAGGAGACGGTCGGTTTGCTGACCCCGCACAACATCCATAGCATCCCGAAGGATCAATGGCTGACGACCACGGCCGCCCAGATCATGATCCCGATGGACCGGGTCCGTCATCTGCAGCCCTCGGCGCCTCTGACGTCCGCCATGCAGGCCATGGACCGGGACGGCGTCAATCAGCTACCGGTGTTCGACGACGGCCGCATGGTCGGCATCCTCAGCCGCGAAGACCTGATCACCTATCTGCGCACGATCGAGGAATTGTCGTGACTGGATCCCGCATTGCCCCTCGGCGGGACAGGGCTTAGAATGACACGGGTGCCAGCACAGCGTCGAGCCGCAGCGACCGTTCGGTCAGCCGGCGAGATCTGGGCGCGTGGGGCGGGGGAATCTGATGGCGCAACATGACGTGGTGGCCTTAATTGATGCGACGCTTGAGTACGCGAAGCGCTGCCTTCCGAAGTGCTGGGATCGGGACGACGACCACGCCGTCCGTGAGGCCATCGCCCACCTGGAGCTGGCCAGGATCGCCCATGTGTCCAGCAATCTGGCGCGCGCAGACAGGTTCGCGTTGGAAGGGGTGCGCCTGCTGGCCACCAGCGGCTTTCTCGGGGACAAAGACAACCCGTCGCCCAGCCGCGATGAACTGGGCACGGCGCTGCAACACGTCCTAAGCCAGATCGATCAAGAAGCTGCCGCCCCGGGCTCGACGGATCAAGCCGGTTGGCTCTTTGAGGGCACCAGCTCCGGCGGTCCGGTCGGCGAGCTGCGCAAGGGGCGGTTGATCACGAAGGATTGACCGCTCGCCTGGCGCGGACCGCTACCCCCGAGAGAATTCGCGCGGCATCCCGGCCGGGCTTCTCGCCCGTATCGTTCCAACGTACGGCCCCATGTCGAAGACGGATCCCTGAGCCCGCTCGGCGCGCACTATGATTCCCAATTGCAAGGCCGGAGCCCATGACCGAATCGAAGATGCCCCCAACCTCCTGGATCCTGCCGTTAACCTCGGAAGGCGCCGACCTGGCGTCGGCCGGTGGCAAAGGCGCCAACCTTTCCCTCTTGGCGCGCGCCGGCTTCCCGGTGCCGGAAGGCTTCCTGATCACCACCCGGGCGTATCACGACTTCGTCGCCGCCAACGGGCTGCAGGCGCGGATCGACTCTCTGCTCGACCCCGGCCCAGAGCCGGCCAGCCCTGAGACGCTCGAGCGGCTATCGGCCGAGATTCGGGCGCTGTTCACTCAGGGCGCGATTCCGGCCGCGCTGGAGGCCGAGCTGCGCGCCGCCTGCACTCGCCTGGGATCGGAGCCTGTCGCCGTCCGCTCGTCGGCGACGGCCGAAGACCTGCCCGACATGTCCTTCGCCGGTCAGCAAGATACCTACTTGAACATGGTCGGCACTGAGGCCGTGCTCCGCGCCGTCGTCGATTGCTGGAGCAGCTTGTGGACGGCGCGCGCCATCGGTTACCGCGCGCGCAACCACGTGTCCCACGCGGGCGCAGCGCTGGCCGTGGTCGTCCAGCGCATGGTGGAGAGCCAAGCCTCGGGTGTGCTATTTACCGCCAACCCACTCACCGGCCTGCGCTCGGAGACCGTGATTGACGCCACCCTCGGCCTGGGCGAGGCGCTCGTCTCCGGCAAGGTCGAGCCCGATCACTATGTCGTCGATCCTGCGGCCGGCCGCATCGTCTCCAAGACATTGGGCGCCAAGGAAGTCTCCATCCACGGGCAGGCCGGGGGCGGCACGCGGCTGACGGAGACCAACCGGGCCGCTCTCCAGGCGCTCCCAGACGATGACATCCTGGCGCTGGCGGGCCTTGGCCGCCGGGTCGCCGACCTATATGCGTTCCCGCAGGATATCGAGTGGGCCTGGGCCGACGATAAGCTGCACCTGCTGCAGTCGCGCCCGATCACCTCGCTGTTCCCGCTGCCCGAAGGCATGCAGGCTGAGCCGCTCACGGTCATGCTCTCCTTCAGCGCGGTCCAGGGCATGTTCGATCCCGTCACACCGCTCGGCCGTTACGCGTTGGCGCTGATCTTCGCCGCCGGCGCCGGGCTGTTCGGCTTACGCAGGACCCCGGAAACACAAGCCCCGCTGATGACCAGCGGGGAACGACTGTGGCTGAACTTCACACCCGTGCTCCGCAATTCCCTCGGCCGGCGAGCAATACCCTTCATTCTCGGGCTAGTAGAACCGTCGGGCCGCCAGGCTCTAGAACAGATCTGGGATGACCCGCGGCTCCAACCAGCCAATCCAGGGATCAGTTCGCACGCTCGCTTGCCCATGGCGCGCTTCTTCGTCCCGCTGGCCGCCAATGCGATCTTGAACTTCTTGTTCCCCCGCTCGCGTCGTGAGGCGATTGTCCGTCACGGTGAACGTCTTCTCGACCTGATGCAGTCACGTTGCACGGCGATCGATGGAGATCGTCGGCAGAGACTGGCCCAACGCGTTGAGCTGCTACCGCAGTTCGCCGACCAGCACCTCAGGGGTGCTCTCCTGCCCTTCATCTCGGGCGTGGCGGCCGGGATGGCGTCATGGAATTTCCTCAACGTCCTGGCCGCCAGTGCCTCCGCCCACGCCGACTCCCCGGCGAAGCCGGGCGTGCGCGACCTGGTCCTGCAGGTCACGCGGGGCATGCCACACAACCCGACGACCGAAATGGATTTGGTCCTATGGGACATGGCCAAGGCCATCCGGCGCGATCACGCCTCCGCCCAGGCCTTCGAGCGCAATTCCGCCTCGCAGCTGTCGGCGGGTTATCTAGGCGGCCAGCTGCCGAAGGGACTGCAGGCGATCGTCGATCCATTTCTGAAGAAATACGGCGGGCGGGGGCTGGGCGAGATCGACCTCGGACGGGCGCGCTGGGCCGAAGAACCGACCCACGTCTTCGAGATGCTGGCGAGCTTCCTGAGGATCGATAA